>WFPQ01000034.1 GCA_015487515.1 Hyphomicrobiales bacterium
CATGCCCATTATCACCTCCCCCTTCTTGCCCATGCTCAGCCTTGCCTCCTTCGAATTCATGGCCACCAGGCCCCTGGCAATCTCGTTTCCATCCACATCGAATATGGAAACTGCATCGCCCCGCTCGAATTCCCCGCATATCTTTTTTACCCCGACCGGCAACAGGGACTTGCCCCGTTTCAAAGCCTTTCCCGCTCCCCCGTCCACATGAATCCTGCCCGCCACTTCAAGGGTGCCCAAGATCCAGCTCTTGCGGGCAGCGGCCGGGCTGTGACTGGCGGGAAACAGGGTATGCCGGGCCCCGCTGGCCAAGGCGGCAATGGGATGTTTTCCGGTACCGCTGGCAATTATCATGCTTGTGCCGGCCCGCATGGCTATTTTTGCCGCATCCAGTTTTGTAGCCATGCCACCCCGGGCCAGGTGATTTCTGGCCCCGCTGGCCATGGCTTCGATCTCGGGGGTTACCGCATCAACCCGGGGCAGGTGAACTATGGATTTTTCCATATTTTCATCCATGCCCCCGTCCCGGTCTGGAGCCGAAGTATAAAGCCCGTCGATATCGGAAAGCAGAACCAGGCAATCGGAACCGACCATGGAGGCAACCCGGGCCGAAAGCCTGTCATTGTCCCCATAGCGGATTTCCATGGTTGCAACGGTGTCATTCTCGTTGATGACCGGTACCGCACCCATTTGCAAAAGAGTGAGAATTGTTGCCCTGGCATTGATGTAATGCCGCCGCTCCTCGGTAATGTTCGGGGTCAGCAATATCTGCCCGGCGGTCATTCTCCTGGTGCCAAGGGCATCGCTCCATGCCTGGGCCAGGGCAATCTGACCAACGCTGGCACAAGCCTGATTCTGGGCCAGGGTCAGATTCTTTTCCTCAAGGCCAAGGATCGAACGTCCAAGGGAAATCGCCCCGGATGAAACCACCAGCACCTGCATGCCGGTTTTTTTCAGCCTGGAAATGTCGGCAGCAAGGGAATTGAGCCATTCCTGGCGCAACTGGCCGCTTTGCCCGTCGACCAGCAGGGCAGAACCGACCTTTATGGTTATGCGCTCAAAACCCATTATGACCCGGTTTTGTCGGGCAGCGGCAGTTTTTCGGGACCCGGCTTTCATGGAGACCATTGTTTTTCCTCCGTGGTCCTTGCGGCTTCCAGGCGGTTTTTCCTTTCTTCGTCCAAAAGCCTGATTATGGCAAACAGTACTTCATTGATACCCTTCTTCGAAGCGGCCGAAGCACTAAACAACTGTCCCCTTGCCACTGATCTTAGGGCATCCATCTTTTCCCCTGCCTCCCGCTCGCCAAGAGCATCGATCTTGTTGAGCACCACTATCTGTTTCTTTTCGGCCAGGCCATGCCCATAGGCCCTCAACTCGGAACGTATGGCCTTGTAAGAGGCCACCACATCCTCGGCCGTGCCATCTATCAGGTGCACGTTCACCACGCAGCGCTCCACGTGGCCCAGAAACCTGTCACCGATCCCCGCCCCCCCATGGGCCCCCTCGATCAGCCCGGGAATATCGGCCAGCACGAAATCCCGGTCGGCAATGTGTACCACGCCAAGATTCGGATGCAGGGTGGTGAAGGGATAATCGGCAATCTTTGGCCTGGCCGCACTTACCGAACTCAGAAATGTGGACTTGCCGGCATTGGGCAGCCCCACAAGCCCGGCATCGGCAATCAGCTTCAGGCGCAGCCATATCCATTTTTCCGCCCCTGCCTGGCCCGGATTGGCATGACGGGGGGCCTGGTTGGATGAAGTCTTGAAATGGGCATTGCCAAATCCCCCATTGCCACCGCTCAGCAGGGTTATTTTCTGCCCCACCTCGGTAAGGTCGCAAATCAGGGTTTCATTATCCTCTTCGAAAATCTGGGTACCGACGGGTACCTTTAGAACCACGTCCTGCCCATTGGGTCCGGTGCGGTCCTTGCCCATGCCCCCGATTCCGGTTCCGGCCTTGTAATGCTGCATGTAGCGGTAATCGATAAGAGTGTTAAGGCCATCGACACATTCGACCACGACATCGCCGCCCCGGCCGCCATTGCCTCCGGCCGGACCGCCAAACTCCACATATTTTTCCCGGCGAAAGGCAACGGCCCCGGCTCCGCCATTGCCCGATTTGATAAAGATTTTCGCCTGGTCCAGAAACTTCATTCTTTTAAACTTTGCAAAATGACAAAAGCGAAACCGCTTTCATCCGGTTGAGATCCCTAATATCCTGTTTTTTCTCTATCGAACAGGGGCCCGAAAAATGATGGCGCCATTATCCGTGCCGCCCCTTCCACTGCATTTTCGTGACACAAATTCCCTCATGCTGGCCACAATCATCAATTCCCCGGGAAATTTCCGCGAACCCGGCCCTTTTCAACACCCTGAGCGAAGCAATATTTTCCGTTATCGAGCGGGCCATGATTTCTCCTATCCCGACCCTGCCGGCAGCCTCCAGAACAATCCTGACCGCTTCACTGGCATAGCCCCGCCCCCAATAGGGCTCCCCCAGCCAGTAGCCAAGCTCCGGGGCCGGCCCCGATCCGGAACGCAGGGAAATTATTCCGGCAAGATCCCCGTCCTCGTTGATGATTGCATAAACCCGTTCTTCCCCGTCCCGTTCCACCCTGTCCAGGAAATCCAGCGCATCGCTCATTTCATAAGGATAGGGCAGCCGGGCCAGCATGCGGTGAATTTTCTCGTTGTTGGCCAGTTTCTGCAAAACCCCGGCATCAGCAGTTTGCGGGGCGCGCAAAAGCAGCCGCCCGGACCTGATGGTATCGGGCAGTTTGCCAATTTTGATAATGCTGGTCTTGTTCATGGTACCTGTCCAAAACAAAATGAAGGGAAGCCGGTATTTTACCCGCTTCCCTTCAAAAATCCTGGATCACGCCAACTGATCCTTGCCGGGAAGCCTCGTTGCGCCGGCAGGATCGGTATCTTGATGCCTGAAAACCTATTCCGCCGCCACTTTTTCCGGTGAGCCTGCCGGGTTTACGGAAACATAGGACTTGCCACCCTTGCGGGTGGAAAAGCTCACATTTCCCTCGACCAGGGCAAAAATGGTGTGATCCCTGCCGATTCCGACATTTTCGCCCGGATGCCACTTGGTACCACGCTGACGAATGATGATGTTGCCGGGAAGCACGGCCTGGCCTCCGGATTTTTTGACACCCAGCCGGCGACCGGCGGTATCACGTCCGTTGCGGGATGAACCGCCTGCTTTTTTATGTGCCATCTTTCAAAATGCCCTTTTTCAAAATGCTCTTTTTCAGGGTGCCCGTCAAAACGCCCCTTTCAGGATACCCTCTTTGTTTTCAGAGTGCCATCCTTCAAAATGCCCCCGGGATCCAAAAAACCAGGTTCCGTATAAAATGCCAGTCTGACCAATTGTCAAGCCAGTCGGCCTTCTCAGTCGTCCTTCTTGCCAGAAATAAGGTCCCTGGCCTGCTGTATCCAGTTTTCCCGCTCGATCCGGCCCTTGAATGACAGGGCCTCGTCCACCCGGTCTATGTCTTCCCGGGTGAAATCTGCCACGTCCTTCAATGACCTGATACCAAGGCCATGCAGTTTTTTCTCCAATACCGGCCCCACCCCGGAAATGAGCTTCAGATCATCAACAGAGCCGGTTTTCGCCTTGTCCCGGGCCGGCTTTTTGGCTGCCTTCTGCTCTGAGGGTTTTGCAGCGGCGGGTTTTTCCGATTTGCCCCCGGCCTTGCCTGCGGCAGCCTTCCTGGCCGGTTTTTGTCCCGGGGCCAGGATATCGGTTATCCTGACCAGGGAAAGGTTTTGCCTGTGCCCACGGGTACGCCGATATTTCTTGCGACGCTTTTTCTTGAAAACCGTTATTTTCCTGTCGCGGAACTGTTCGACCAGTTCCCCCGCAACACTTGCCCCCTCGACCAGGGGAGATCCGATCATAGTTTCAGAGCCGTTGGCAAGCATCAATACCTGATCAAAGGTTATGGCATCGCCTGCCCTGGCATCCAGTTTTTCGATTCTGATGATGTCATCGGCGGCCACCTTGTATTGCTTGCCACCGGTTTTTATTATTGCGAACATGTCTTTCACCTGCCGGTTTTCCGGTCCACTTCCCGACTTTTCCGATCCATTTCCCGGTCTGTCCGGTCAATTTCCCGGTCTGTCCGGTCAATTTACCGACTTTTCCGATCCATTATTGTCGCGTCCTGCGGCGCCGCCCCAAAGGCGAACTTTCATTGCTCAACCCCGGTATCCCCGAAATATCCGGTGTTTCACCCATATCCAGTTCCCCTGGATACACGTTTTCCCACCGATATCCGGCGTCCCGATCATGTACCGTGGCAAACATGCCCCGTCACAAAAGTTGATGCCAGGCCTCGAACTGCGGTTTGCTGAAACCCGCACCGGAAAAATCCGGCACGCTAACCTGGGGCGGGTTATGTTGGCAAATGATCAAAGAGTCAAGTATTTTGATGGAATTGAATTTCACCAGAACATCAAGGTCCTTTGGCAGCACCGCCCCTTGAAAACCCTGCCCCGGTTTGCCGGTTTGACACTGGCTGCCATTTCTGGTCCGAAACAAATTATGTTGGCCCGAAACGGGCTTTGTTATTGCCCGAAAGATTGACCTGTGCCATATACGGCCCGCCTAACCTGCCATTTCTGCCTGCGGGCCGGGCCATCATAGCGGAGAGGTGCCGGAGTGGTCGAACGGGGCGGTCTCGAAAACCGTTGAGCGCGCAAGCGTTCCCAGGGTTCGAATCCCTGTCTCTCCGCCACTAACACCGGGTCCATTCCTGTTACATGGTTTACAGATTATACCGGAGAGATGGTTTACACCTTCTCTGGTGTGAACGGGTTTGTTGCTGGTTCTACTCTGTCCTCCTTTTCGTCGAAGA
>WFPQ01000035.1 GCA_015487515.1 Hyphomicrobiales bacterium
AATTGACGTTCTTCTTACCGGCGAGACCGGCACCGGCAAGGACGTGGCAGCCCGGGCCCTGCATGATTTCGGCCTCAGGAGGGATGGCCCGTTCGTGGCAATAAATTGCGGGGCCCTGCCTGCCGACATCATCGAAAGCGAGCTTTTTGGTCACGAGGCAGGTGCCTTTACCGGGGCGCAGAAACGCCGCATCGGCAAGATGGAATATGCCAATGGCGGTACCCTGTTTCTGGATGAAATTGAATCCATGCCGCTCCATTTGCAGGTCAAGCTGCTGCGGGTGGTCGAAAATCGCAGCATAGAAAGGCTTGGTTCCAACAGTTCCATCCCCCTTGACATCAGGCTGGTTGCGGCCAGCAAGGTTGATCTTGGCCAGAAGAACGGGGACATCAATTTTCGACAGGACCTGTATTTTCGCCTGAACGTGGCATCCATAAACCTTCCTCCCCTGCGCGACCGGGGCAGCGATATCCTGTTGTTGTTTTCCCACCTTGCAAGACTGGCCGGCCTCAGGCTGCGCTGCCAGGTTCCGGTAATTGGCGCCAGGGTCGAAAACAGCCTGCTTGCCCATGACTGGCCGGGCAATGTGCGCGAACTGCGCAATGCGGCCGACCGTTTCGTGCTCGGCCTCGACCTGGGGATCGGTGGAGAAAAAACAACCGGGGTTTCTGGCAGTGTTTCGGGTGGCGGGCCGGTCCATGAAGGAAATGGTTTTGCTGGCGTGAATGGTTTTGCCGGCCAGGAGAACTTGAGCCAGGAAAACCCAGGGCCAAAAAATCCAGTGATGAAGGATGATGAAAAAACCAGGTCCCTTCCCCTGTCCGAACAACTTGCCAGCTATGAGCGCTTTGTCATCGTCAATGAAATAGCCCGCAACAATGGCGCCCTCAAGCCCACTTACGAAAACCTGCGCATTTCAAGAAAGGCTCTTTACGAGAAGATGAAGCGCCTTGGCATAAGGCAGCAAAAACAGTTTCCATGAGTTTTGCCGGCCTGTTCACACCGGTCTTGTTGCAATTGTTTAATAATGCCGTCCCGGCCATGCTGTATTGACCATGCCGCTGGTCATGGGCATTTCTGGAATTTGCGGATTCCTTCAGCCGGAAGGCGGTTTTGTCAGCATCCGGGTCGTTTTCTGCCCATTTGCCGTGCCATGGGTTGTTTTCTGCACATTGGCGCTTCTTGTTTGCTGATATATTTTTGTCTAACCTTTTGTACGGCCATGGCAAAGGCATAAAATCTCGCGCCTGCACTTAAACTGGCATGGCATTTGCTATATACTTGGTCGGACCTGAGGCATTTTGCAGATGGTAACAGGTGCCCGGGCGCAATGTGTCCGGTTGCCATATGGTCTGACACGATTTGGATTTTTGCAATCGGAGTTTTCAGGTTGGAATTTTCGGTTGTGGATTTCTGGTCGTGTTTGACAGGATAATTCCAAGGGAGGGAAACCCAATGAAGTCGAATATTTTGAAAGTTGCCGGAGCAGCGATATTGCTTGGCGGCCTGGCTGCCACACCGGCCCTGGCCAACGAGAATTGCGATCCCGGTGAAATCGTCATCAAGTTCAGCCATGTGACCGCCGCTGTCGGTCACCCCAAGGGTGAATTTGCCTCGGCATTGGCCGAGCGCATCAATGATGAAATGAATGGGGTCGCCTGCATGCAGGTATTCCCCAATTCCACGCTTTATGACGATAACAAGGTCATGGAAGCCCTGCTTCTGGGCGATGTGCAGATTGCAGCGCCTTCTCTTTCCAAGTTCGAGAGCTTTACCCTCAAATACAGGGTCTTTGATCTGCCGTTCCTGTTTCCCAACATGGATGCGGTAAATACCTTTACCCAGGGCGAGGTGGGCCGTGATCTTTTGAACGCCATTGAAGACAAGGGCTATGTGGGGCTTGGCTATGTTTATAATGGCCTGAAAAACTTCTCTGCCACCCGTCCTCTCATCGCTCCTTCCGATGCGGCTGGCCTCAAATTCCGGGTCCAGACTTCCGACGTGGCCGTGGCCATGATCGAGGCCATGGGTGCCTCGGCGCAAAAGCTTGCATTTTCCGAGGTTTATGGCGCCCTGCAGACCGGGGTTGTCGATGGCCAGGAAAATACGTGGTCAAACATTTATTCCAAGAAATTCTTTGAAGTTCAGGACAGTGTCACCGAGACCAACCACCAGTTGCTGACCTATCTTGCCGTGACTTCCAAGGAATGGCTGGACAGCCTTGATCCTGACGTGCGTGAAACCTTCCTCAAGATTTTCAACGAGGAAGTCATCGCCGCCAACGCCAAGGCCACCGAGCTCAATGAAATCGCCAAGCAGAACTTGATCGATGCGGGCGGCAAGGTCATCGAACTGACAGATGAGCAGCGCCAGGTCTGGGTTGATGTCATGAAGCCCGTCTGGGAGCAGTTTGCCGATGATATCGGTCAGGATGTCATTGATGCCGCGGTTGCTGCGGGCAAGATGTAATCGGCTCTTTTGATTTGACAGGGGGGTGCGCGGCCTTTTGGCTGCGCGCCCTGCGTGCAGCCTGATGGTGCGCATATGTCCGGGGCAATGAACGGGGGGAATGATGTCGGCAATCGCAATTATATCTGCCTGGGCCTATGGGGGCATGGCGGCGATGATACTGCTGCTGTTCTTGCTCGAAAGGAAGTTTCCCAAGGCCATTGACCGTTTTGAAGAAAATGTCCTTGCCGTACTGCTTTCTCTCCTGACCCTGCTTTCCTTTATCCAGGTGGTCCTGCGCTACGGGTTCAATTCTGGAATTGACGGGGCTCTGGAACTCAACTCCATAATGTTTGCCTGGCTGATATTGTTTGGCATGTCCTATGGCATACGCACCAATATTCACCTTGGTGTCGACGTGTTCGTTCGCATGCTGCCCCGCAGGATTTTCAAGGTTGTGGCCCTGTTTGGCGCTTTTGCCACTTTTCTTTATGCGGCGATACTGATTTCGGCCGACTGGCTGTTTATTTTTGGCAGCGAAACCAGCGGCGGCGCCGTTACCTACTGGAGCAAGATGTTCCAGATAAACCTTGGCCTTGAGGATGTGAAATATCCCGCATGGTTCTACGAGCCCCTGGGCCTTGACCAAAGGGTGAAGCGCTGGGTTGCCTACCTGATACTGCCGGTAGGTCTTTCGCTTCTTGCCTTCCGCTCGGTTCAGGCTGGCGTTGCCATATACAGGGGGTCGCGTGAACTGATAATCGCCGGCCACGAGGCGGAAGAACTGGTTGCTGAAAATCTGGATGTTTTGAAAGAATAGCTGAAATGGTTTCCCTGATCCTGTTCATAATGGTGCTTGCATTCCTGTTTCTTGGGGTTCCGGTCGCCATTTCGCTTGGCCTGTCCTCCATACTGGTCATTGCCTTTTTCTCTTCCGATTCCATGTCTTCGGTGGCCCTGCTGCTGTTTTCCTCGTCACAAAAGTTCACCCTGCTGGCCATTCCGTTTTTCATCCTGGCCTCTTCCTTCATGTCCACGGGTGGAGTTGCCCGGCGCATCATTCGTTTTGCCATTGCCACCGTCGGTCATTTTCGTGGAGGCCTGGCCATGGCTTCGGTTCTGGCCTGCATGATGTTTGCCGCCCTTTCCGGCTCTTCCCCGGCAACTGTTGTTGCCATTGGCACCATTGCCATTGCCGGCATGCGCAAGGTTGGATATTCCAAGGAATTTTCCGCCGGCATCATTGCCAATGCGGGCACCCTTGGCATTCTCATTCCCCCCTCCATCGTAATGGTGGTTTACGCGGCTGCCACCGATGTTTCGGTCGGCAGGATGTTTCTGGCCGGTATAATTCCGGGCATCGTTGCCGGCCTTATGCTGATGATAGCCATTTACATAGTTGCCAGGATCAAGAAGCTTCCGGCCGAGCCCTGGCGTGGATTTGGCGAGATATTGCAGGGTGGCAAGGAGGCCGGCTGGGGAGTTTTTCTGATAGTCATCATCCTTGGGGGCATTTACGGAGGGGTTTTCACTCCCACCGAAGCTGCAGCGGTTGCGGCGGTCTACTCGTTTTTCATTGCCCTTTTCATCTATCGGGACATGGGCCCGATGAAGGACATTCCATGGGTTGAAGAGGGGGCATCGGCAAAGACCAGGATTGGTTTTTCAGGAACGGTCTACGGGGTTTCCATATTCCTGATATGGATGCTGCTTTCGTTCTTCATGTTTGCCGAAAGCGAGACCTTTACCATAAATACCCGGCTCTGGATTGGCCTGGCAATTGGCACGACCATAGGCTTTGCCTATATTTTGTGGCGTGATCCCAAGACCTCGGTCGCTGGAATTCCCTCCCATGTGGCGGCCAGCCTTCCGGTGTGGGGCAGCAACCTTTACCTGATGACCAGGAAATTCCCCAAGGCCTGTTTCAATTCCGAGACCCGCAAGGTTCTGGTTGATGCTGCGCGCACCACCATCATGCTGATGTTCATCATCGTCAATGCATTGCTGTTTGCCCATGTCCTGACCAGTGAACGCATTCCCCAGATGATAACTTCGGTGATGCTGGATGCTGGTTTTAACTGGTTTACCTTCCTGATCGCGGTAAATATCATATTGCTGATAGGCGGCCAGTTCATGGAGCCTTCCGGCCTGTTGCTGATAGTTGCTCCGGTGATTTTTCCCATAGCCCTGGAACTGGGGGTCGATCCGATTCATCTGGGCATAATCATGGTGGTAAACATGGAGATCGGCATGATCACCCCGCCGATTGGCCTTAACCTGTTTGTCACGTCCGGCATAACGGGAATGAGCCTGGTAAGGGTCATCAGGGCGGCACTTCCGTTCATGCTGGTATTGATGCTGTTTCTGGTCATCGTTACCTATTTCCCGGCCATGTCGACCTTTATTCCCTATTCGCTCATGGGTCCGGAAGTCGTCAGGTAGCTCGATATTTTCATGCGTTGCGCAACACCTGCGCCGGACGTGAGGACAGCGCCCGCCAGGTGGTTGCGGCTCCCGTGGCAATGGTCAGCAGCATCGCGCCGATTATGACCACGACTATGAGTCCGCCATCTACGGCAAAATCCACTTCCAGTATATTGACGGTTATCGCCCAGGCCGAAATTATGCCCACCACCGAGGCGATCATGGCGGCAAAGGCTCCCAGCAGGGCATATTCGATCATGAACACGGCCAGAACGTCGCCCCTGGTCGCCCCGATCACCTTTTGGATCACGGCATCGGCCTCGCGCTGTTTTCGTCCCGCCGCCATGGTTCCGGCCAGCACCAGGAGCCCGTTTATCACCGCCAGTCCGCCAACTATGTTCACCGCCGATCCGAGTCGTTTCAAGACCGAGGCCACCTGGTTCAGTGCTTCGCCGACCGAGATGAAGCTTATGTCGGGAAAGTTCCGTGCCAGAATGCGCTCCAGTTCCTTTTCGCTTCCCTCCCTTGCCTTGATGGCGCCAAGGGAGTTGAACGGATAGGCCTGAATTTGTCCGGGTGAGAACGTGACCATGAAATTGATGCCGTTTTGCCATTGATATTCCCTGAAGTTGGCGATGGTGGCTTCGATCCTGTCTCCGAAAACCATGAATTCGATTTTGTCTCCCACCTCTACGCCGAGCTGGGACTTTATCGAGGATCGTAGGGAAATCAGGGCCGGGCCGTCATAGTCTGCGGGCCACCACTCTCCCTCCATTGCCGTGGTTCCCCGGGGCATGTCCCGCTGCCAGGTAAGGGGTATTTCCCCGGAAAGCAGAAAGGCTGCCTCTTCAGGCACATCCCCGATTTCGCTTCTTTCCACTCCGTTGACGGCGCTGACGGAGCCCAGCAGCATCGGGTTGGTTTCAAAACGGACGAATGTTTCTTCGCCAAGGGCCATCTCGTTCAGTGCTTCGACCTCGTCGGGGAACAGGTCCAGGGCCACGAAGGTGGGGGCTTCCTGGCTGACGGCGCCAAGTAGCTGATTGTAAAGGTTGTTGTTGAGCATGGCGATCACGAGAAGCATGGCAAGTCCCATGCCTATGGAAACGATTACCACCGGGGCGCTGGATCCGGGATGGTAAATGTTGCGCAGGGCATTGCGCAAAACGGCCATGGGAACCGCTGGCAGGGCTCTCATGGCTTGCTGCAGCAGCCAGCCCGAAAATCTCAGCAGCAGGAATGATGCAAGAACTCCGGCCATGAACGCCAGCACCAGCCTGACATCGGATGTGGTTATGACCGCCAGCCAGAATATTGCCGCCCCGGCAATGATTACCGGCAGCAGCATCACTGCCTGCCCCATGGTCGAAACCTTCAGTCCGGGAATGGCTGAGCCTGCGGAACGAAACAGCACGGCTGGAGAAATTCGCAAGGCCCCAAGCAATGGCAGATATGAAAATGCAAAGGCGGCCAGGGTTCCAAAAGCCGCCGCCACCCAAAGGGATCTGGCATCGATCATCCCCTGCAGGTTTACATTTATGGCGTCTCCCACGAAAGGCATTATCACCTGGGAGGCAAGGGCGCCGAAAACAACCCCGATCGTGATCCCGATGGCGCTCAGAACCGCTGTCTGGGTCAGGAAATGGATCATTATGCGTGCACTGGTCGCTCCCAGGGAGCGCAGGGTGGCGATGGAGCGCTGACGCTCGTTTATGTAGGCGGAGACCCCGTTATATACCCCGACACCTCCCACCAGGAGCGAGGCAAGCCCCACTATCATCAGGAAGCGCGAAAACATGTCATAAAAATGCACCAGGTCCCCGGCCGCATCGCGGGGGGATATGACCGACCATTCCTCGTCGTCAAAACGCTGGACAATCGCGTCCCTTGCTTCTTCAAAATTCATTCCGGACAGAATTATCTTGTAGCGATAATGGGTCAGAAGTCCCGGAAGTGGTGGTCTTAGTCCTTCAAGACTGTCAAAGGCCTCGGCAGAAATCATCGTGGTCAGTCCCAGTTGAAAACCGCGAACCGCCCCGTCGGGAACCGAATCAAGGGTTCCCCGTATTTCGAATTCCCCGTTGCTTATTTTGAACCGGTCCCCGATCCCGATCTGCAGCCGATCCAGAAGAACCGCATCGACAAGGGCCCCGTAAACCCCGTCTCTCATGGCCAGAAGGGCAGCCGGTTTTTCACCCGGGGACAATTGGTCGCTTATTACATTGCCCTTTAAGGGATAGTTGTTCCCGACCGCCAAAAGGTCCAGAAAGGCCGTGTTTTCATCGGTCATGCCCCGGGCGGTGGTATCGATGACCCGGGCAACTTCGCCAAGGGTCTGCAGGTAGGAAAGTTCTTCGGCGCTGGCCTTGCGGTCCGGGCGCGTTGCTTCCAGGTCCCCCCCCATCATCACGGTTGCATCCCGCTCGATGGCGGAAACGAAGCCGGCTCCCACCGATCCGACGGCGGCAATCACCCCGGTACCCAGGGCCAGGCATGCGATCAGGATTCCGAACCGGCGCAGGTCGCCGCGCAGGTCTTTGAGTCCGATTCTTATCCAGCCCGCCAGGGATGTCATGTTTTTGCCCCTGCAGGTTTTCTGACCCCCGTATTTGCCTTTGCCGGGCTTTTTTCCGAAAGCCGGCCATGGTCCATGATCAGGGTGCGATCGGCCTTTTCGGCCAGGGCGCTGTCGTGGGTTATGAGCATTACGGCGGTTCCCTGCTTGCGGGCCAGGTCGAACATCAGCCCTATGACCATGGCTCCCGTATCCTGGTCCAGGTTTCCCGTGGGTTCGTCTGCAAGCAGCAGGCGTGGTCTTGTCACCATTGCCCTTGCCAGGCCGACCCTTTGCTGTTCTCCCCCGGAAAGGGCGCTGGGCAGATGGTTGAGTCTTTCTCCGAGTCCTACCTCTTTTAGGGCTGCAACTGCCTTTTCGCGGATTTTTGCCACGCCGAGGCCGGTTTCGGCGATTTCCAGGGCCAGCGCCACGTTTTCCAGGGCCGACATGGATGTGATCAGGTGAAAGTTCTGGAACAATATGCCAAGGTTCCTGCGCCGGAAAATTGCCAGCTGGTCTTCGTTCAGGCCGGACAGGTCGTGTCCGGCCACGCTGATGTTGCCGCTGCTTGCCTTTTCAAGCCCGGACAGAACCATGAGCAGCGAAGTCTTGCCGCTTCCTGATGGCCCTACGATGGCCACCACCTCGGATGCATCTATCTTCAGGTTTATGTCCTTGAGAATGTGCAGGGGCACATTGCCATTCATCATGTGCAGGTTTGCATCTGAGGTCTTTATCAGCGGTTGGGACATGAAAATCTCGTTGTTGAGCAGGCAAACGGGTTGTGTTCCAGTTCAATTCCACAAATTGATGGATTTATGGCACGTTTCAGCCTTTGCATTACAGGCAAGTGCAGGCATATGCAAATGGCGTTGCATCGGGAACGCATCGCCCATGCCCCGGCAATCCTTTCTTTGCCATTGCATGATGAGCTAGCATATCGGGGTATTGTTTTGCGACAGCACATCCCCGGCAAGGTGCAGGGAGCCGCATATGATTATGCGCGCATTTACAGTCCGGGCGGCCAGTGAGATTGCCTCTTGGATGGTTTTTGCCTCAATGGCTTCAAAACCGCTGGTCCGGGCTATTTCTGCCAGCTCTGCGGTACTCCAGCTTTTTCTTTCTCCTCCCATTTCAAGGGATATTATCTTTTCGGCCATGCCTTTGAAATATCCAAGAAATGCCCCCATGTCCTTGTTGGCATAGGCCCCCACTATCAGTATCAGGGGCCGTTTGCCTTCAGCACCGGACATCTGCGCAAGCGCTTCGGCCAGAGCCCTGCCGGCGGCTTCGTTGTGACCGCCATCCAGCCATAATTGCTGGGATCCGTCCAGCAGTTCCACCAGGCTGCCCTCCTTCAGTTCCATCAGCCGGCCGGGCCACGATACGTTTTTCAGCCCGGCTTCAATGGCAGTTTCATCCGGCGGCAGTTCGAAATGCCTGATGGCGGCAATGGCCAGTGCCAGGTTCTGGTTCTGGAACTTTCCCTTCAGCGATGAAAACGGCAGGTCCAGGAGTCCGAAGGAATCCTGGTATGTCAGGCGCCCGTACTGCTCGTAAAAGTCGAAATCCTGTCCGGCAAACCTGATGTCCGAGCCCAGGCGCTCGGCTTCCCTTTTTATTGCATCTGCGGCCTCTTCTGGTTGGCGGGCAATGACGGCAGGGGTGTTTTTTTTAAGGATTCCAGCCTTTTCGCGGGCTATGGAGGCAAGATCATGGCCGAGAAATTCCACGTGATCCATGGAAATCGGGGTTATCATGGTTCCCAGCGGTTTTTCTATGACATTGGTTGCATCAAATCTGCCCCCCAGCCCCACCTCCAGCAAAAGATAATCGGCTCTTGTTCTTGAAAACAGGTAAAACGCTGCAGCGGTGGTTATTTCAAAATATGTTATTGGCCGGCCGGCGTTTTTTTCTTCGCAGGTCTGCAGGGCTTCACCAAGCATTTGCTCCGAAACCAGCTTTCCGCCCAGTCGTATGCGCTCGTTGAAATTGACCAGGTGGGGGGATGTATATACATGCACCCTTTTACCGGCGGCTTCCAGAAAGGCCCTGAGATGGGCAATGGTAGAGCCCTTGCCGTTGGTGCCGGCCACGTGGATAACCGGAGGCAGCCGGTCCTGGGGCCTGCCGAGTTCCGCCAGCAGGCGCTCTATCCTGTCCAGTTTCAAATCTATGAGCTTGTTGGGATGCAGCCTTAGCAGCCGCTCCAGGATTATGTCTGTCCGGCTCACTCGGCGTGGGCTGCCTCTGGAGGCGGTTCCATGGGCATCAGGCCTGCATCATCGGCCTCTATGGGTTTGGCCGGCATTTTGGCGCGGGAGCTTTTCGAAGCCGGAGCCTTGCTCAGGATTCCGACCAGCGAACTTATGGTATCGCGCAGATTGTGGCGATGCACAACCAGGTCGATCATGCCCTTTTCATGCAGATATTCGGAACGCTGAAACCCCTCGGGCAGTTTTTCCCGGATGGTCTGCTCGATCACCCTTGCCCCGGCAAAACCGATTTCGGCACCGGGTTCGGCAATATGCACATCTCCCAGCATGGCATATGATGCGGTTACTCCCCCGGTCGTGGGGTTGGTCAGAACCACGATATAGGGCAGCCCGGCCTCGTTGAGCATCTGCACGCCAATGGTGGTGCGTGGCATCTGCATCAGGGACAAGACCCCCTCCTGCATGCGCGCACCGCCGGATGTGGTAAACATTATGAACGGCAGCCTGTTCTTTGCCGCATGGGCCATGGAGGTGATTATGGTTTCACCGGCCGCGGTGCCCAGGGAGCCGCCGCGAAAATCGAAATCATGGGCGCATACGACCATTTTCTGTCCCACCACGTGCCCCGCTGCGGCAAGAATGGCATCCTTCAGGCCGGTCTTGTTCCTGTCGTCGCGCAACTGGTCCGAATAGCGCTTGGCAGACCTGAATTTCAGGGGGTCCTGTACCGTTTCGGGCACTTCCAGCTCTTCGTATATGCCCCCGTCGAAAAAGCTGTTAAGCCTGTCCCGTGCTTTTATTCGCATGTGATGGCCGGAGCCGGGCACCACCCACTGGTTGGCTTCAAGGTCCTTGTAAAACACCATTTCCCCGGAAACCGGACACTTGACCCACAGGTTGTCCGGGCTTTCCTTCTTGTTGAGGAAGGATCGGATCTTGGGTCTGACAATGTTGTTTATCCAGTTCATTTGGGCTCTCTTTGATGTACTATTCACTAATTAAGGTATTCAAACGGCACTATTCAACCAAAAACATGATGTCCCGCAATACGGCACCGGATAAACCGGACAAACCATCCATTCAATGCCCGGCCCCGTCTTCAGCACATTCCATCCCCATGATGTCCGGCATCGCATATCCGCCAAACTCATGTCCGGCCCGGTGTCCGTTACCGCGGGCGGGTTTCAACTTATCAGCCCTGGGGCCGCATCGCAAAGCCAATTTGTCAAAGGGCCATATGCAGGTCTTTGGGCAATGGGCGGGCACCGGCATGCTCCGGGCGGCGGCCCGTATGCGTGTATCAAGCGGGTGATTTTGCACCTTTATTGCGTCCGGTCATTTCCTTGAATCATGCACTCCCCCGGCAAGCGATCTTGCAAGGTCATGGATTGCCGAGACCGTGTCCGGGCCTGCCTTGCCATCGTTCAGGCTGCCGGCTATGGCCTCGACCAGGGCCGAACCTACCACCACCCCGTCCGCATGGTGTCCTATGAGTCGTGCATCCCTTGCGGTCTTGATGCCGAAACCGACCGCCACGGGCAAATCCGTGTGGGCCTTGATTCTTGCCACGGCCTGCCCCACTGCCTCATGGTTCGAAAGATCTGCTCCGGTCACCCCGGTCATTGACACGTAATATACGAAACCCGAAGTATTGACCAGAACCTGCCCCAGGCGTTTTTCGTCGGTGGTCGGCGTGGTCAGGCGAATGAAATTCAATCCCTTTTCAAGGGCCGGGATGCATAATTCCTCATCTTCTTCTGGGGGCAGGTCAACGATAATCAGGCCATCGACTCCGGCCTTTTTGGCTTCTGACAGGAACTTTTCCGTCCCATAAATGAAAATCGGGTTGTAATAACCCATCAGTATTACCGGTGTTTCCTGGTCCTTTTCCCGGAATTTTTTTACCATGTCCAGGGTCCTGTGCAGGGTCTGGCCGTTGGCAAGCGCCCGTTGTCCGGCCATTTGAATGGCCACCCCGTCGGCCATGGGATCGGAAAACGGCATGCCCAGCTCTATCAGGTCAGCGCCGGCGGCCGGCAGTCCCTCGAATATCTGCTGTCCCGTTTCGGGGTCCGGGTCACCGGCGGTGATGAAGGTTATAAAGGCCGGTCTGTCTGCCCTGGCGCAATCGGCAAATTTCCTTGCTATGCGGCTGTCTGAATCGTTTGCCATTTATGATCTGTCCTTCATGTGGGCGCTTACCGTATCCACATCCTTGTCTCCCCGTCCCGAAAGGCAAAGAACGATGGATTGGTTTTTTTCCATGGTCGGGGCCAGCTTTATCACCTGGGCCAGCCCGTGGGCGCTTTCAAGGGCAGGCAATATGCCCTCCAGCCTTGCGCAAAGCCTGAAGGCCTCAAGGGCCTCCTCGTCGGTTATGGGCACATATTCGACCCGTCCGATATCCTTAAGGTATGAATGCTGAGGTCCAACCCCGGGATAATCCAGCCCGGCCGAGATCGAATGTCCTTCAAGGATCTGGCCGTTTTCATCCTGCAACAGGTAGGTGCGGTTGCCGTGCAGAACCCCCGGGCTCCCCCCGGTCATTGATGCCGCATGGCCATTTTCCCGGTCCAGTCCATGGCCGCCCGCTTCGGCTCCGTACATTTTTACCTGTTCATCGTCGAGAAATTCCTGGAACAGGCCAATGGCGTTGGATCCGCCGCCAATGCAGGCCACCAGCGCATCGGGCAGTCCGCCTTCGGCTTCCCCGAATTGGCGGCGCAACTCGGTCCCGATCACCGATTGAAAGTCCCTGACCATTTCCGGGTAGGGGTGGGGGCCGGCCGCGGTTCCTATCAGGTAATAGGTATCATCCACATTGGCCACCCAGTCGCGCAGGGCTTCGTTCATGGCATCCTTCAGGGTGCCGGCCCCGGCGCTTACCGGAACTATTTTTGCTCCCAGCAGTTCCATGCGGAACACGTTGGGTGCCTGGCGTTCCACGTCGGTTTTCCCCATGTATATGACACATGGAAGCCCGAAACGGGCACAGACCGTGGCTGTTGCCACCCCGTGCTGTCCGGCCCCCGTTTCGGCAATTATGCGGGTCTTGCCCATGCGCCTGGCCAGCAATATCTGGCCAAGGCAGTTGTTCAGCTTGTGGGAGCCGGTGTGATTTAGCTCTTCACGCTTGAAATAGACCCTGGCGCCGCCCAGATGTTCGCTGAGGCGCTCGGCAAGATAAAGGGGAGAGGGCCGCCCGGTATAATGCCTGTTCAGTTTGTCCAGCTGGCTGACATATTCGGGATCGGACTTTGCTTCCCGGTAGGATTTTTCCAGGTCCTTGATCAGCGGCATCAGGGTTTCGGCCACGAAACGTCCGCCAAACATGCCGAACCGTCCTCTCCTGTCGGGTCCTGAACGCAGGGAATTGGCTTTTACTTCATTCATTTCATCACTCGCTTGACAGGTGGGCCGGATTTTGGGCCGGGCCGGATATCACGGACAGTTTTTCGGGCTTTACCGGTCCCCGGTCCCGTTATTATCAGCTTGCCTTGCATTGGTCACAAATTTTGTTATCAGACCGGCATTTTTTATGCCCAAAGAGCTTTCCACGCCAGACGAAACATCAATTCCCCGGGGCTTTAACCGGCTTATGGCCTGCTGAACATTGCCGGGGTTCAGGCCGCCGCCAAGAAAGAATTCCTGGTTCCCGTCCAGTTCGTCCAGCAGTTCCCATTCGAATGTTTTCCCCAGCCCGCCGGGGCGGTTTGCCTGCTCTGGTGGACTTGCATCCAGCAGAATGTGGCGTACCAGTCCGCTGAATATACCTATTGCCCCCAGATCGGCTCTTGAACCTATGGGCAGGGCCTTGATTACCATTCGGTCCGGGGCGTCGAAATTGTCGGTGATCCAGTCCGGGCTCTCATTGCCATGCAGTTGAATGAAATCCGGTTCGAGTTCCATTATGTTTTCAAGTGTTGCCCTGTCCGGGTTTACCAGGACCACCACCGATTTTATTTTTCCGGGGGTCATTTTTATCAATCGGCCGATTTGCTCTTTTCCGGCATGGCGCGGACTTTTGGCAAAATGCATGAATCCGACCAGGTCGGCCCCGGCTCCGATTACATGTTCAAGCATTAAGGCATCTTTTATGCCGCATATCTTGATCAGGGTTGAATTGTTCATCGCCTTGCCATGTTTCCGTATGAAGCCTGTCGCCGAGTTTTCCCTGGTTCAATGGGGTGTTTTGAGATGGTGCCGCATTTATGCGTTTTTCCAGGATGCCCGTGTCAGGGCGCCTGTGCAAAGGTGTTGCTGCTGGTGATTTTTACAGCAGGGCCTGGTCCGGGTCTTTTGTTGCATCTTGTCCGGCCGGTTTTTTCTGCATGTCTTTTTCCATTTGCAATTCCCTGGCTCTGCTGCGCCATTGGCGCTTTTGCCTGCGTTGCCTGCCCTGGGCAAACCAGGTGGCCGTTCCACCCAGCAATACTCCGATTATCAGCAAAAGATATATTGCCAGGAACATGGGCATTTCCACGGGCGGAATGAGCGGGGGTTCTCCCATGAAGGGATCAAGACCTACAAGAACCATTTGCCGGTTTGCCAGGGCGAACAGCACCAGAATGATGCAGAACGGAATGAGCACCAGCCATGCGACAAGACGTTTCTTCAACATTTGTGCCCTTGCGTTCTCTGGTTCCTGCCTGTCAGTCTTGTTGCTTTGCTGCCGGACATGGGGCAGCTGGCAGGCTACTTGTTGAGTCTTTCGCGGATTTCCTTTCCCGCCTTGAACTGGGGGGCATATTTTTCTCCCACCTCCACCTTTTCGCCGGTGCGCGGGTTGCGCCCTATGCGGGCCGGGCGGTTCTTTACGGAAAATGCGCCAAATCCGCGCAGTTCCACCCGGTCGCCCCGGGCCAGGGCATCGCTTATTTCCCCCAGCACTGCGGCAATGATATTTTCGACGTCCTTTTGAAACAGGTGGGGATTTTCATCCACCAGCTTTTGCACGAGTTCAGATTTAATCAATTCGGCCTCCCCAAAAAACCCCAATGATTACATAAAAATACGAAAATTGCAGTCAATTCTTCAACAAATTCAAAGTTGCCAAAGTGATATGAGCCCGTCAAGGGGCAGACTGGCGGGCAATGCCCGCTCCAGCCCTAGCATGGCCCGGGCCTGTTCTCCCAGCAGGCGAATGATTCTTTCTTCGATGCTTTCGACCATCGGATAGACTTGTACCAGGGGCAGGTCCTCCCTGACATCGCTGTCCTGCAGCCACTTGATTGCTTCCTGTTCGCCACCGACTTCATCGATCAGCCCCGCTTTCAAGGCCACCCTGCCATTGACGATCCTGCCATCGGCAAGGGCCATGGCTGCCGTTCGGGTCAGGCCGCGCCTCTGGGCGACTATGTCGACGAACCAGTTGAAGCTGTCATCGACCAGCGCCTGCAGGCTGTCCCGGACATCACCCTGAAGGGGCTCGTCCAGGTCCGGTTCTGCCTTCAGGGGTCCCGAGGCCACCTTGTCAAAGTCTATTCCTATGGTTTTCAGCAGTCCGGAGGCATCTACATGTTGAAACATCACGCCGATGGAGCCGACTATTGACAGGCGGCGGGCGAATATCCTGTCGGCGGCAATGGCGCTCATATAGGCGGCGGAGGCGC
>WFPQ01000036.1 GCA_015487515.1 Hyphomicrobiales bacterium
ATGCCGATACGTATGGATTTGTTGTTTTCGGCGTGGGCCTTCAGGTCGGAGGCTATGCCGGTCAGGTGGATTTTGTTCATCGTACAGGTAAAACCCATTTGCGGCGTCAAAACAAGCATGGGAAAGGCAAAATGGCAATTTTGCTGTGGTCCACTGCACCAGAGATATTTTGAAAAATGCAGCCCTGGCCCATAAATAGGCTTGCTCATGGCCAGGCTTGTCCATAACTGGGTTGGTCCGTGGAAGCAGAGCGGTGGCAGAATCTGTTCATCGGCCGTATTCAAATGCCGGGACTGCAGAATGTTGAACTTGTAAAAAACGGGGTGAAGTCGATGGAAACCGAAGTCGGATCAGGGGTGGAAAACGGGGTGGGGATCATAACCTTGAGGCGTGAATATGCCATCAATGCCCTGACACCTGAAATGATAGGGGCAATCACCAAAAGCCTGAAGGAGTGGGAGAGTGACAGCAGGGTAAGCATGGTTCTGATGGAGGGAGCCGGAAAGAAGGGATTCTGTTCCGGGGGGGACGTGCGATGGACCCGGGAAAAGGTAATGGCCGGGGAAAATGAACGGGTGGAGGCGTTTTTTGCGGCCGAATATGAAATGAACAGGATGATTGCCACCTATGAAAAACCGATAGTCGCCCTGACTCATGGGGTTGTCATGGGGGGTGGCATTGGCCTGGCCGGCCATGCCCGTTATCGCATAACCACCAGCAATTCGCGCTTTGCCATGCCAGAGGCGGCAATAGGGTTGTTCTGCGACGTGGGAGTGCGTTCGATACTGGCCGGGATCGAGCGGCAACGGGCCCTGATGTTCATGCTGAGCGCCAGGATGGTCGGAGCGGGGGATGCCATCGGGCTTGACCTCAGTGATGTCTGCATAGGAGATGGGGATTTTTCCCTTGTACGTTCGGCCCTGATCGGGGCGGGATCGGCAAGGGACGTGGAAGGGGAAATAAGAAAAATCATGGCCGCAAATGCCATCGAACCGGCAAGGGCCGATTTTTGTGATCTGGCAGACCGGTTTGCCCCGGTATTTGCAAGTTCGGACTGGGTCGAAATCTATGATCGCCTGGGGCGCGAGGTGGTAAAGGGGAGCGAACTGGGAGAAATCGCGGCAACGGTTTTTGAGCGCTGCCCCACGTCCAATGCGGTGCATGTGGCAGGCCTTGATGCGGCAAGGAGACAGCCCGATATCGCCATGGTCCTGAAAGATGATCTGGCCCTGGCCCACTTCATGGGGGGGCGAAGCGATTTCATAGAGGGGGTGCGCGCCGTGCTGGTGGACAAGGATCACAAGCCGAGATGGCAGCCCGATGACATCAGGGAAGTCGACCGGGATGCGGTTTTGGCAGTTTTTGGGGTGAACCAGGAGAGTTCATCGTTCATGGTTAGGGATTTGTAAACCGTTCTTGGAGAAACTCCGTAAGAATTTATACGGGCTTTGGGAATATCATGGGCGCTCAGAACATTCAGACATTTGACTTGCCGGGCGTGGTGGATGTGGATGCCATGGATGCCATGCGCGAATTGCTGCTCGGGGCCATAGAGCACGGGGACATAGAGTTGGACGGTTCCCGGGTCTCGCGGGTGGCCACCAATGCCCTGCTGATGCTGGTCAGTGCGGGACAAAGTGCGGGGGCCAGTAATTTTGCCATGAGGATTGTAAATCCGAGCGAGGCGCTAACCGAGGCGATCGACAGGCTTGGAATGGGCGATATCTTTTCGCAATTCATTGAAGGAAGTTAAAATGCGCGTACTTACGGTTGATGATTCACCAACTATTCTGGCCATGCTCAGGCATGTTCTGAACCAGGCCGGATTCGAGGTTGTGCAGGCAGAAGACGGACAAAAGGGTCTTGATGCCATGGAAGGTGAAGAATTCGACGTGGTGATAACCGATATCAACATGCCGGTAATGGATGGAATAGAATTCATCAGGAATGTCAGGGCATCGGGGGAGAACAAGAGTCTGCCCATATTGATTCTTACGACCGAAACCTCTCCGGAAAAGCGCAGCCAGGGGCGCGAGGCGGGGGGAACGGGCTGGATCGTCAAGCCCTTTGACCCTGAAAAGCTGATCTCGGTGATTCACCGGGTGGTCCACTAGGGGCGTCTTTGAACGACAATTCAACCTGATGGCAGAAAAACATGAGTGATCTAGACGATTTCAAGGCTACCTATTTCGATGAATGTTCGGAATTGCTCATGGAGCTTGAAGAACAGTTCATTGCCATCGAGGAGGGGGATCATGATGCCGAACGGCTGAATGCGGTTTTCAGGGCCATTCACTCCATCAAGGGGGGGGCGGGGGCCTTTGGTTTTGAAAGGCTGGTGGAGTTTGCCCATTCGTTTGAAACCCTGCTTGATTTTGTCCGCAATGGAGAAGTGGAGCTTACCAGCGAGGTCATAACCCTTTGCATACGCTCGGTGGACCTGGTGGCAGATTTTGTTGCCGCGGCCCGGGACAATGAAGACCTGGCCGATGATTACGGGGCCGAGGAATTGAGTCGCTTCAAGGTTCTTAGCGG
>WFPQ01000037.1 GCA_015487515.1 Hyphomicrobiales bacterium
GGCGACGTGATCTGCGAGATCGAGACCGACAAGGCAACCATGGAAGTGGAAGCCGTGGACGAGGGCACCATCGGCAGGATAATCGTTGCCGATGGCACCGAGAACGTGGCGGTCAACGCGGTGATTGCCATATTGCTCGAAGAAGGAGAAGAAGCCGGCGACATCAGCGATGCGGACATTTCTTCCGGCGGCCCCGGCACCAGGGAGGCGGCCAATGATAAATCAGAGGATAAAAAGGATACACCCGGGGCAGGTCCGGCCGAAAACGTTCCGGCAAAGACCCCATCGAACGATTCCGCCACGGGCAGGGCGGCCCCGGTTGCAGCCGGTCCGGCTCCAGTTCCTGCAAGTGCTGAAAAATCCGGCTCGGAAAGAGTGTTTTCCTCTCCCCTGGCCCGGCGCATGGCAGGGGATGCGGGCATTGACATTTCCCTGATTGCAGGCTCTGGACCGAAGGGGCGGGTAATAAAGGCCGACGTGGAAAAAGCCCTGCGCGAAGGGATTTCCCCGCCCCGGCAGGCTGCTGCTGAGTCCCCCCGTGCTCTTGTCTCTGAAGGAATGGGGGCCGAAGAGGTCCTGGCGCTTTACGAAGAGGGAACTTACGAACTGCGCCCAAATGATGGCATGCGCAAGGTGGTGGCGGCCCGCCTTACCGAGGCAAAGCAGACCATCCCCCATTTCTACCTGACCATTGAATGCCAGATCGACAACCTTCTGGCGGCCCGGGCCCAGATAAATTCCTCGGCACCAAAAGACAAGGAAGGCAAGCCCCGGTTCAAGCTTTCGGTCAATGATTTCATAATGAAGGCCTGGGCCCTGGCCCTGCAGCAGGTTCCCGATGCCAACGCCACCTGGGCCGGCGACGGCATCCTCTACCACAAGGCATCCGACGTGGCGGTGGCCGTTGCGGTTCCGGGGGGGCTGTTCACCCCGGTAGTTCGTTCGGCCGAAAGCAAGTCCCTGCGCCAGATTTCCGGCGAAGTGCGCGATTATGCCATCCGTGCCAAGTCCAAGAAACTCGCACCCCACGAATATCAGGGGGGCTCCAGTGCCGTTTCCAACCTCGGCATGTTCGGCATCAAGCATTTTTCTGCCGTGATAAATCCGCCCCACGGCACCATCCTGGCGGTGGGGGCCGGACAGGAACAGGTTCATGTCGAAAATGGCGAGATCAAGACCGGCACCTTCATGAGTGTTACCCTGTCCTGTGACCATCGCGCGGTCGACGGGGCGCTTGGAGCGCAACTGCTCGGGGCCTTCAAGGCCCTGATAGAAAACCCGGTCATGATGCTGGCCTGATGCCGGGGACCAGCCCTTTTGCGGGCCGGCAGTGGCCGGTCGGGGCTCCGGCCATGGCCGTCCATTCAGCCGGTCACGTCCCATGGGGACCTGAAATCATTCACGGGGTCTTGCCCCTTATTCATCAGAGGAAAACATGGCAGATATTTATGACGTGATAGTTTTGGGCTCGGGCCCCGGTGGTTATATTGCCGCAATAAGGTCCGCACAGCTTGGCATGAAAACCGCCATTGTCGAGCGCGAGCACATGGGGGGCATCTGCCTCAACTGGGGCTGCATACCCACCAAGGCCCTGTTGCGCTCGGCCGAAGTCTATTCCCACATGGCCCATGCCCGGGATTACGGGCTGGGGGTTGAAAAGTTTTCCGCCGATATCGAAGCAGTGGTCAGCCGTTCCCGCGGCGTGACCCGGCAGATGAGCAGCGGAGTCGGTTTCCTGATGAAAAAAAACAAGGTCGATGTGATCTGGGGGGAAGGCAGGATGGCCGGGGCCGGCCAGATTGTTGTCTCGGAGATGAAAAAACCCGTGGTCGAACCGCAAAATCCCAGGCCGCGCGGAATATTGCCCACCGGAACCTACAGGGCCAGGAACATAATCATCGCCACCGGGGCCCGTCCCAGGATTCTGCCGGGCATCGAGCCCGATGCGGATCGCATCTGGACCTATTTCGAAGCCATGAAACCAAAAAAGCTGCCAAAATCCCTGGTGGTAATGGGATCGGGGGCCATCGGCATAGAATTCGCCTCCTTTTACCGGGCCCTGGGCTGCGAAGTGACGGTGGTCGAACTCATGGAACAGATCATGCCGGTTGAAGACGCAGAAATCGCAGCCCTTGCCCGCAAGCGTTTTGAAAAACGCGGCATCCGCATCCTGACCGATACCAGGGTTGCAAGGGTCGAAAAGACCGGGAAGGGAATTGTCGCCCATGTCGAACTGCCCGGCAAGAAGACAGAAAAGATCAGTGCCGAAGTGTTGATCTCGGCCGTTGGCATCCAGGGAAACGTGGAAAATATCGGCCTGGAGGAACTGGGGGTAAAAACCGAGGGTTCCACCATAGTCGTTGACGGCCATGGCCGCACCAGTGTGGCCGGAATCCACGCCATTGGCGACGTGGCCGGCCCCCCGATGCTGGCCCACAAGGCCGAACACGAGGGCGTCATTTGTGTCGAGACCATTGCCGGCAGGAAGGTCCATGGGCTGGACAAGTCAAAAATTCCCGGTTGCACCTATTGCGATCCGCAGGTGGCAAGCGTTGGTCTTACGGAGACTGCCGCCAAAAAACAGGGACGCAGGATAAGGGTAGGGCGTTTTCCCTTCATCGCCAACGGAAAGGCTGTGGCCCTGGGTGAGCCTGAAGGGCTGGTAAAAACCATATTTGACGAAAAAACCGGGGAATTGCTGGGAGCCCACATGGTGGGAGCCGAAGTCACCGAGATGATCCAGGGCTTCGTGGTGGCAATGAATCTGGAAACCACGGAAGAGGAATTGATGCATACCATCTTCCCTCATCCCACCATTTCTGAAACAATGAAGGAAAGCGTACTTGACGCCTATGGCCGCGCACTCAATATGTAGGGCGCATTTTCTTCGAAAGGACGAAGGTCAATGGGGTTTGTTTTTGCAATCATAATAGGGGGCATTGCCGGAGTAATTGCCGACCGGCTCATGAATGCCAACAATCCGCTGGTTCTCAATGTCATACTGGGCATCGTCGGAGCAGGGCTGTTCAATTTTGTCCTGGGGGTCATTTTCGGACTCTGGGGCGGTAACATATTGTGGCAGTTGATAGCCGGCATAATCGGGGCCAGCGGTCTTATCTGGATTTACAGGGAAATTCAGAACCGGCGCTGAAACACCCCGCCCCCTGGGACGGCAACATTTTGAGCCATATGATGTTTTGGCACCAGTATTCTTTTGCAGCATCAAGCCGGGCGCTGACAGGTTCATGAGAAACAAGGAGCAGGATCTTGCCAGAAGGAATATTTGCCGGTCTTTCGCTTCCCAAGAAGGTATTTTGGGCAATATTCGGCTTTGGCCTGGCCATGGGACTTTTCATGGGCCTGCTGAACCTGGTTTTTCCCGACGCCGGCCAGGTCAGCCTGAACGGGGAAAATGTTGAAGGAATAACGGCCCTTTTTACCGCTGTCATGGCCTCGGCAATTCCGTTTTTTGTCATTGCGCTGATCGGAGCCGGCATCACCTCCCTGTTTACCCGCAACAAGAAAAGCAGTTGAGATCCATGGTTACCCTGATCGACAATTCCATGAAAATACGGCCCCGGCACCCGGAAAAGGCCCATAAGCCCGATACAGCCCTGTCGCGCAAGCCGTCATGGATCCGGGTAAAGGCCCCCGGAGGCGGGAAATATCAACAGACCATGGATATTATCAAGGAAAATAATATCGTCACCGTCTGTCAGGAAGCGGGCTGTCCCAATATTGGCGAATGTTTTTCAAAGAAACACGCCACCATGATGATCATGGGCGAGATCTGCACCAGGGCCTGCGCCTTTTGCAATGTGGCCACCGGAATTCCCATGCCGCTTGACGAAATGGAACCGCAAAATGTCGCCCGGGCGGTGCAAAAACTGGGGCTGAATCACGTGGTTATAACCTCGGTCGACCGGGATGATCTGGACGATGGGGGAGCGGAACATTTTGCCAGGGTCATCAGGGCCATTCGCAAGGAATGCCCCGGCACGACCATCGAGGTATTGACACCCGATTTCCTGCGCAAGGACGGGGCTCTTGAGGTCGTGGTTCAGGCCCGCCCGGACGTGTTCAACCACAACCTTGAGAC
>WFPQ01000038.1 GCA_015487515.1 Hyphomicrobiales bacterium
AAATCAGATCATCTGTGCCATTAGCTGCAGGAGACTGCGCTGTTGCAATAGGCTGCACCATTGATTGCAAATGATTGAACGCAAACAATGGTGCGCATCCCCGGTCGAACCCGCGGGCCCCCGTGCCCCTGTTCGACTGGCGGCCCGTAATCTACCTGACCGGGCTGAAAGTGGCCAATAGGGAGCAAAGCCACGCAAGAAATTTATTGAGACGTTTCGTCTCGAGCCGCATTCAATATGCGACCCGGGACCTTGGAGCGTCTGCCCCGATCAAACCCGCCGGGGCAAATTGAACATTGGAATATTAAAGGCATTTCAAAATGGCAGAATTCAGCGGCATCCTTGGAAAATCCGGCAAAAACGGAAAAATTTCCACCCCCCGGACCGGTCAGGTGGGAAAGCTGTCCCTTGCAGCAAAAAATCCCGGTACCTGCGGCCTTTATGATCCTGCCAATGAACATGATGCCTGCGGACTCGGCCTGGTTGCCAATATACGCAACGAAAAGTCCCATGATATCGTTGAAAAGGGGCTGGAAATCCTGGTCAACCTGACCCATCGCGGCGCGGTCGGCGCCGACCCCCTGATGGGTGACGGGGCCGGCATGCTGGTGCAGATACCCCACGAATTCTTTGCAAGGGTCACCGGTTTCGACCTTTCCGATGCCGGACAATATGCGGTTGCCATGATCTTTTATCCCAACGATCCAAAGCTGCGCGATCGCTGCGAACTTTCCCTGCAATCGGCCCTTGCCAGTGAGGGGCTTCAAATTCTCGGCACCAGGAAGGTTCCATTTGATACCACCGAACTTTCGCAAAACGTCATTGATACCATGCCGATCATAGAGCAGGTCTTTGTCGCCCGCCCGGCAGGAATGGACGAGGATGCATTCGAAAGAAAGCTGCTGATTTCCCGCAAGGTGATAGCCAACACCATCTATGGAAAAATCCCCGAAGCGGACAATGACAACGGTTTTTACATCGTCTCGTTTTCCGCCCGCACCATCGTCTACAAGGGCATGTTCCTGGCCTATCAGCTAAAGGCCTTTTACCCCGACCTGTCCGACCCGGACTTCACCTCGGCCATGGCCCTGGTCCACCAGCGCTTTTCCACCAATACCTTTCCCAGCTGGAAACTGGCCCACCCCTATCGCATGACCGCCCACAACGGGGAGATCAACACCATTCGCGGCAATGTCAACTGGATGGCAGCAAGACAGGCCTCGGTTGCCTCCGACCTGTTCGGCAAGGACATTTCCAAGATCTGGCCCATATCCTACGAGGGCCAGTCCGATACGGCCTGTTTTGACAATGCCGTCGAATTCCTGGTGCGCGGCGGCTATTCCCTGCCCCACGCGGCCATGATGCTGATTCCCGAAGCCTGGGCCAACAACCCGCTTATGGACGAGACAAGGCGCACTTTTTACGAATATCACGCCGCTCTCATGGAACCCTGGGACGGCCCGGCTTCAATGGCCATTTCCGATGGCAACCAGATAGTAGCAACCCTTGATCGCAATGGCCTCAGGCCGGCCCGCTACCTGGTGACCAGGGACGGAATGGTGGTATTGGCCTCGGAAGCGGGCACCCTTGACGTCCCCGAAGAGGACATAGTTGAAAAATGGCGGCTCCAGCCCGGAAAGATGCTGCTGATCGACCTGCAGCAGGGGCGCATAATAGCCGATGACGAGATCAAGAAAAGCCTTGCCAGTTCCAACCCCTACCCCAAATGGCTGGCCCGCACCCAGATAGTCCTTGAAGAACTCCCCGATGTGCCGCCCCAGGCCCCAAAGACCTTTGAGAGCCTCCTGGACCGCCAGCAGGCCTTTGGCTACACCCAGGAGGACATAAAGGTCCTGCTCACTCCCATGGCCTGCACCGGACAGGAACCGATTGGTTCCATGGGCACCGACACCCCCATTTCCGCCCTCTCGAAAAAATCAAAGCTGCTCTATACCTATTTCAAGCAGAATTTTGCCCAGGTCACCAACCCGCCCATCGACCCGATTCGCGAAGAATCGGTCATGTCTCTGGTTTCCTTCATCGGCCCGCGCCCCAACCTTTTTGACCTCAAGGGCCTTTCCCGGCTCAAGAGGCTGGAGGTGCGCCAGCCCATCCTGACCAACGAGGACCTGGAAAAAATACGAACCATAGGCGACATTGCCGACAACCAGTTCCGCACGACGACCCTT
>WFPQ01000039.1 GCA_015487515.1 Hyphomicrobiales bacterium
GGCCATTTCCGGGCTGAAGGAAGAACTTCTGGAGCTGGAAATCACCGAAAACATAGCCATAGGCATGAAGAAATCCATCATCGAGCCGCTTAAAACCCTAAGAAACAAAGGGGTCGGAATCGCGTTCGATGATTTTGGAACGGGCTATGCATCATTGAGCTACCTGATAAAATATCCCTTGAGCAGGATAAAGATCGACAAGAGTTTTCTTGAACATATTCCCCATTCCTGCAAGGAAGCGGCAATCGTTCATTCCATAATACTCATGGCCCACAGCCTGGGGCTGGAAGTAATCGCCGAAGGAATAGAGATACCAGAGCACATAAGCTTTCTGAAACGGCAAATATGCGAAGAGGGGCAGGGATATTATTATGCCAGGCCCCTGCCAGCCGACGAGTTTTATGAATTTGCAAGAACATTTGGCAGGCAGGGCAATGCAGCGCTGTCAAATGACGGCCATGCAGACATTGCCGGGGCCGCCTGATTTACAACAAGATCACTGCTGACCAGAACTGGCCCGCGGGACCTGTTAGAGCCTGTCCAAAAGTCCGGCTGAAACCCCATTCAAGGCCCGACCGGGACCACTCAGAAAACCAATCAGAACGAAACGGCAGACGGAAAGTCGGAAAGGGCAGGCTTTCTGCAAACGGCATATAGCCCGAAAAGCCGTCTCCACACCAGCCATACCACCAGGTCAGGCAACCGGCCGGACCAGGTACATAAAAGAACCCGCATGCTCTTGGTCCGGTCGCCTGCCGGAGCCGTAACAATCGAATGCATGTTCTGCCGTCTCTCAAGGACTTTTTTAAAGATCGCAACACGTTACGAAAAACGAGCCGATACATTCATGACCACAGTCTTCCAACATTGAATGGTGAAGCAATTGGGTCCTGAGCCTAGTTGGCAAAGAGCTCGTTTATCAGGTCAACCAGGCTGCGCGGCCGTTCCTGGGGGGTCGTGGCCACATCCGGGGCGACAGGATTGTCCGGGGCAAACGGCCCCTCGCCGAAATCGGGAATTCCATAGGCCCCGGGCAGATCGGCGGGCACCAGCCCCTCGTGGGCACGGGCCATGAAGGTTGACCATATCTCGGCCGGAAACGAGCCCCCGCCTACCCCTTTCATGGGAGAATTATCATCATTGCCAAGCCAGACCCCGGTAATCAGCTTGGCGGAATAGCCAATGAAAAGCGCATCCCGGTTGGACTGGGTGGTACCGGTTTTTCCCGCTATGGGCCAACCGGCCAGATGGGCACGCTTGCCGGTGCCGATGCCAATGGCGTTTGACAGCATGTCATTCATCATCGCAACATTTTCCGGGGCAACGACCCGGCCCGGACCGGCGGGAATGTTCTGATAGAGAATTTCTCCCTCGGTGGTCTGAATGGAAGTTATGACATATGGAATCACCCCGAAACCGCCATTGGAAAAAGGAGCATAGGCGCCGGTGAGCTCGAGCAGGGAAATGCCGGCCGTGCCAAGGGCAATGGAGGGCACGGGGTCAATCTGGCTGGATATTCCAAGCCGATAGGCCACATTCACCACCTCCTGGGGAGACACGGCAATGGCCAGGCGGGCAGCTACGGTATTTAGGGAAAATGTCAGGGCCTGGCGCAGGGTGACCTCGCCGGCATACTCGCCACTGTAATTCTTGGGCTGCCAGCCTTCATAATCAAGGGGAGCATCCTCAACGACGCTGTCGGGGGTGAAACCGGCCTCAAGGGCGGCAAGATAAACCAGAGGCTTGAAGGAGGAACCAGACTGACGGCGGGCGGAAACCGCCCTGTTGAACTGGGATGCCGCATAATCTATGCCCCCGACTATTGCCTTGACAGCCCCGTCGGTGGTCATGGAAACCAGGGCACCCTGGGAGAAATTTCTCTCCTCCCCATTGTTGGCCACGGCCTCGCGCACCGTGAATTCGGCAAATTTTTGCAAGTCCCAGTCAATGGTGGTGGTCACTATGACATCCTGGCTGACCTCACCGATATAAGAGGTCATGAGGCTTTCGACCCAGTCGGCGACATAATATTCGGCCCCCGCCACCCGGGTGCGGATGCGCTGGGTCGGATCAATTGCGGCCGCATCGGCCTCTGCCCTGGTTATATAGCCCTCTTCGGCCATGGCCCCCAGCACCACCCGGGCCCTCTGGGCCGCACCTTCCGGATTCTTATCGGGGGAGAGCCTGGACGGAGCCTTGAGCAGCCCGGCCAGTATGGCGGCTTCTCCAAGGGAAAGATTGCGGGCCGACTTGGCAAAATAGCGCTGGGATGCGGCCTCGATACCAAAGGCGCCGGCTCCGAAATAAACCCGGTTCAGGTAAAGTTCCAAAATCTGGATCTTGGTGAAATTCTGCTCCAGCCACAGGGCCAGCAATGCCTCCTGAACCTTGCGTCCAAGAGTCTGGTCAGGACTTAAAAACAGGTTCTTGGCCACCTGCTGGGTTATGGTAGAACCCCCGGCGGTAACCCGGCCAGCCTGAATATTGCCGATGGCCGCCCTTAAAATGCCAATGGGATCAATTCCGATATGGTCGAAAAAGCGCCTGTCCTCGATGGCTATGATGGCCGCCGGCACATATTCGGGCAATTCGCGAAACGAAACCGCTTCACCGCCCATCTTGCCCTGGTTTGAAATCAACTGGCCATTGGCGGCAACAATGCGAATATTGGCCGGGCGCTCGGGAACGGCCCAGCTGTCCGAGGCCGGCAACTGAATGGCAAAATAGGCAACTATGCCTGCCACCCCTATTCCGGCCCAGATGCCAAGAACCAGGAACCAGTAGGTCAGCTTGACAATCACGCCAAGCAGGGTGATCGGTTTTTTTTTCCTGCGCCTGCCGGAAGCAGAAGGGGATTTTCTGCTCCCTGAACCAAAGCCGAAAAACGATTTGCCGGACCCTGCCTTTCCCCGGGCGCTTGCCTTGCCCCCCGTTCTGCCCCGTGCCTTGCCGGATCCGGCCGGAGAGGACTTGAAAAAACCGGATTTGGAGGAATCAGATTTGGCCGAACCGGACTTGGCAGAGCGGGGCTTGGCAGAACGAGATCTGGCCGACCCTGCCCTCTTGCCGGACCGTTTTGACGAGCCGCCGATACGATCTTCATTTGTAAGTCGAATGTCCATATTGCCCTGGAAGCCGTAGCGGCATGTAGATGCACGAATCCTGATGAAGCCCATGCCCCAAGAACACCCCAACAAATACACCAGGGAATACCCCAAGGGACCCATGCCGGACCCTGATCTGATATTGGCAGCAATTGTGGCCGGTTTAAGGGTAACTAGGGTCTTTGGCGGCCAAAATCAACAATTGCCATTCAAATCCATGAACAAAACATTGCCCCGGATCTTCAGATCAAAAACCTATACATCAAGGTTGGCAACGTTAAGGGCATTGTTGAGGATGAAATCCCGCCGCGGTTCCACCAGATCGCCCATGAGTTCTGAAAATATGGTGTTGGCCTCATCACTCTGGTTTATTTCGACCCTTAGCAGCGAGCGCACATTGGGGTCCAGGGTAGTTTCCCAAAGCTGGTCCGGATTCATTTCTCCAAGCCCCTTGTAACGTTGCAGGGAAACTCCCTTGCGGCCGGCGGCAATGACCGATTCGAACAGGGAAACGGGGCCGAAAACCGTAAAAAAACCATCCTTGCGCGACAGGCTGGCCGGCTGATCATAGGAAACATCACCCGATTGCATCAGTCTGCACAATTTCCTGGCCTCGGCCGAACGCAGCAGGTTGGCGTCAAGGACATGGGATTCCTCGACCCCGCGCACCATGCGCCAAAAGCGCAAGCCCCCTTCGCCATCGGAACCACCCTGCCAGCCGCGCTCGACCTCTTCGGACATCAGATCCAGCCTCCGGGCAACCCCTTCGGCCAGCCTTTCGGCCATGTCCCCGTCCAAAAGCTCCCGGGCATCAAGGGCACCGGCAATCAGGGCCTGCTCGACCACCATGCGGTCATAGCGGGTGTTAAGGGCATTTATGGCATGGACGATATCCCGGGCCTGGCCGGCTATCGCGGTAAGATCGGCACCGGCACGGGCGCTGCCATCGGCAAGGGTCAGAATTCCCTCATCGGTGCCGCAATCCAGCAGATAGTTTTCCAGGGCCTCTTCGTCCTTGAGATACTGTTCGGACTGGCCGCGCCTGATCTTGTAAAGGGGAGGCTGGGCAATGAACAGGTGCCCCCTCTCGATGAGTTCCGGCATCTGGCGGAAAAAGAAGGTCAGAAGCAGCGTGCGGATGTGGGCGCCATCAATATCGGCATCGGTCATGATGATGATCTTGTGATAGCGCAGCTTTTCGATATCGAATTCCTCACGGCCGATTCCGGTACCAAGGGCGGTGATCAGGGTTCCCACCTGTTCCGAACTCAGCATGCGGTCGAATCTTGCTCTCTCCACGTTAAGAATCTTGCCGCGAAGGGGCAGAACCGCCTGGGTGGAGCGATCGCGTCCCTGCTTGGCGGAGCCCCCGGCGCTGTCCCCTTCCACTATGAACAATTCGGACTTTGCCGGATCCCGCTCCTGGCAATCGGCAAGCTTTCCGGGCAGGGAAGAAATATCAAGGGCCGACTTGCGCCGGGTCAGTTCGCGGGCCTTGCGGGCGGCCATGCGGGCCGCTGCCGCCTCTGCCACCTTGGTGACTATGGCCTTGGCCTCGACGGGATGTTCCTCGAACCACTGGCCAACCTTGTCATTGACGATATTCTCGACCACCGGGCGAACTTCCGATGAAACCAGCTTGTCCTTGGTCTGGGAAGAAAATTTCGGGTCGGGCACCTTTACCGAAAGTACGCAGGTAAGACCCTCGCGGCAGTCATCACCGGTAAGCTGCACCTTTTCACGCTTTATCGTA
>WFPQ01000040.1 GCA_015487515.1 Hyphomicrobiales bacterium
ATTAATTACCTGTTCCGCGGTTATCATGACTTTGGTGCCCTGTCGGGTCGTTTCCCTGTTTCTTGGCCCTTGATCCTGCAGGTTCCTGGCTGCCATTCGCTTTAATATATTTGCAGCAAATGACTGTCATTGGCTGTCACCGCATTTGCCGTCGTAGGGCATTGCAGTCACATGGGGCGCAATGCAAGTATCGCCCATCAACCAGGGCCCTTGCGTGGTTTTTTTACTATGCTAAACACGCCAGGGCCGGATTGACAAATCATCCGGCAGATCCTGCCCGCGCAGGCAGGGTTGCCGGCAGCAGGTGCTGTTGCTCAAAAAGCAAAAACCTGCCGCGCGGACCGCACAAGAAACAAGTGACAATCAGCCGAAAATTTCCGGCAAGCAGATCTGGCCAGTTAAATTGACAAGAGAAATCATTACACGCTTTGCTCCCTCCCCCACCGGTTTCCTGCATATAGGGGGAGCCAGGACCGCACTGTTCAATTGGGTTTTTGCAAAAAAACACAAGGGAAAGATGCTGTTACGCATTGAAGACACGGACAGGGCCCGTTTTACCCGGGAGGCAAACGAGGCCATCCTGGATGGATTGAAATGGCTTGGAATAGACTGGCACGAAGAACCCATCTCACAATTTGCCAACCGGGAACGCCATGCCCGGATTGCCATGGAACTGCTTGCGGCAGGCAAGGCCTACAAGTGTTTTTGCAGCAGTGAAGAACTTGAAAAAATGCGCCAGGATGCAAGGGAAAAGGGTCTGCCCCCAAGATATGACGGGCGATGCCGCAACCGTAGCCGGCAGGACAGGGACGATGCTGTCCACGTGATTCGGATCAAGACACCGGAAAACCGGCAGATCACCATAAATGATGCGGTGCAGGGACAGGTGGTTTTCAAAACACAAAACCTGGATGATTTCATCATTCTGCGCTCGGATGGTACTCCAACCTACATGCTGGCAGTGGTGGTTGATGACCATGACATGAAGGTAAGTCACATCATTCGCGGTGATGATCACCTGACAAACACGGCACGACAGATAGTAATATATGAGGCCCTTGGCTGGACCATACCAGCCATGGCTCACCTGCCGCTGATTCATGGGCCCGACGGGGCAAAACTTTCCAAGCGCCACGGGGCCCTGGGAGTGGATGCATACCGGCGCATGGGCTATTTGCCAGAGGCACTGATCAACTATCTGGCCCGGCTGGGATGGTCCCACGGAGATGACGAGTTTTTTACCACGGGACAACTGATCGAATGGTTCAGCCTTGAGGCCCTCAACAAGGGGGCAGCACGGTTTGATCTTGCCAAGCTGGAAAATCTCAACAGCCAGCACATTCGCCGAAGCAGGCCAGAAGGACTGTTCGAAAGCATGCTGTCACTGGCCGGGGAACTGGGGCAAACAGATGACAAGGCAGGCCTTGAAAACAACCGGCAGGCCATCATGGAAATTCTGCCCGAATTGCAGCCAAGGGCCAAGACCCTGCTGGAACTTATATCCCTGGCCCAGTTCATATATGCACCCCTGCCCATAAAAATAGAAGAAAAGGCGGCAAGGCACATCAATGAACAGACCCGCCAGATGATTGCAGACATCGCATTGCGCCTTGAAAACATCAAGGACTGGACCCCACAAGACATCAGCATGGCCGTTCGCAAATTTGGCGATGACAATTCGATAAAACTGGGAAAGATTGCCCAGCCCCTGCGGGTTGCCCTGACCGGGCGCACCGTTTCGGCCGGAATATTTGAAATAATGGCGGTGCTGGGCCGGGATGAAAGCTTGAAAAGACTCAGGGATCAGGCTGCAAACCAGGCTGCTACTGACTGAAAACCGGATGGCGGATTGAAAAAACATGACCGGACAGCAAGTGGCCATGACCGGCCAGCCGGTGACAGGGTTGTCGGGATCGCCCTTCCCGGCACCAGATGCCAGATATCAAATGGCTGAAACACGTCAGAAACCGAATCAAACCCGATGGGGAACCCTTGCCCGATGGGAAAATCCTTGATTCTAAGGGTTTTTGCTCACATAGGGCGAAACAGACCACTTAATGGCTTATGCCTTGGTTGCCCTTGAAAGGCAAATCAGTTAGTCAGGCCCTATCAATTTGTTTGGGGAAATTGCGCGCCTTTGTTCCGTGCTCCGGAATGACTTTCGTGGCTGCGGCTTCCTTGTAATCATAATACCGGAGGCTCAAAATGAATGAAAAGAAAGCCAAGCTAATCATTGATGATCAAACCTACGAGTTTGATATTCTAAATGGCAGTGTTGGCCCCTCGGTTATCGACATTCGTTCCCTTTATGCAAAAACCGGCATGTTTACCTATGACCCCGGTTTCACATCTACCGCTGCCTGCGACAGTTCGATCACCTATATCGATGGAGACAAGGGCGAACTGCTTTATCGGGGATATTCCATCGACGAACTGGCCAGAGACAGCCATTATCTGGAAGTGTGCTATCTGCTGCTTTACGGACACCTGCCATCGGCAAGTGAACTCGATGACTTTGAAAACCGCATAACCCGGCACACCATGATGCACGAGCAGATGCATTATCTTTACCGGGGGTTCAGGCGCGATGCCCATCCCATGGCAATCGTTTGTGGCGTGGTCGGGGCCATGGCCGCCTTTTATCACGATTCAACGGACATTTCGGATCCGGAGCAACGGGAAATAGCCTCGATCAGAATGATTGCAAAAATGCCGACCATTGCGGCCAATGCCTATAAATATTCCATAGGGCAGCCCTTCGTATATCCCAGAAACGATCTCAGCTATGCCGCAAATTTCCTGCATATGTGCTTTTCGGTTCCAAGCGAAGAATATGTGGTGGACCCCATAATAGAGCGGGCCATGGACCGCATTTTCACCCTGCATGCGGACCACGAGCAAAATGCCTCGACCTCGACGGTAAGGCTGTCCGGGTCTTCCGATGCCAACCCGTTCGCATGCATCGCCGCCGGGGTCGCCTGCCTTTGGGGACCGGCCCACGGGGGAGCCAACGAAGCGGCCCTTAACATGTTGCGCGAAATCGGCACCCCGGACAGAATCGAAGAATTCATCGCCCGGGCCAAGGACAAGAACGACCCATTCCGGCTGATGGGTTTCGGGCACAGGGTTTATAAAAGCTATGACCCGAGGGCACAGGTGATGCAGCAGGCGGCAAAAGAAGTACTGAGCCTGCTCGGGGTTGAAAACAATCCCACCCTGCAGGTGGCGCAGGCGCTGGAAAAAATTGCCCTGGAGGATGAATATTTCATAGAGCGCAAACTTTATCCGAACGTGGATTTCTATTCCGGCATAATCCTGGACGCGATCGGATTTCCCACCTCCATGTTCACCGCCATCTTTGCCCTTTCGCGCACCGTCGGCTGGATTTCCCAGTGGAAGGAAATGATCGGGGACCCGCAAAAGAAAATCGGCCGTCCGCGCCAGCTCTATGACGGATCTCCCAGGAGAGCCTACGTTCCGGTGAGCAAGCGCTGAAAGAGGCCACTTGCAGCAACCATCCTGAAAGCGCCCTGATTGTCAGGGGTTGCCCTCTTGTCTAAGGGTTGCTCCGTAAAGATGAAACAAGACCCTTTCTGCCGGATCCCGGCGCGGAAAGTCGGGGGTGCCCGTTTTCATGCTGTCATAAATCAGAGAAAATCCGTCAACCTGTTCCTGCACGCCCGATTCATCCCGCAGCAGATCTGCAGCCCTTTTGGCAAGCAGGTCTGCATCTGGCTTTTCCATAAGCAATTCTGGTACCAGGTCCTGTTCAAGTATCAGGTTGGGAAGGCTGAATCGCCTGACCTGCAAACGCCGGTTTACGGATTTCTGGGCCGCATCCATAACGTAGGAAACAACCATTGGAACCCGGGCCATGGCCAGTTCGAGAGTTGCGGTGCCGGCAACACAAATGGCAAGGCCCGCACCTGAAAGCCAGTCTTCACGCTGTTCGGTTGCGCTGACAACGTCAACCCTGAATGGCCAGTTCTCACAGGTGGCTGAAATCTTGTCATGCAAGTGGGGAAGCGTTATTATTGCGAACTCAAGTCCTGGAAAACCGGCCACAAGCCTTTCAGCAGCCTTGCCGAACATGGGCAAGTGACGGCGCAGTTCCCCTTCCCTGGAGCCGGGCATCAAAATAATCCGACCAGATTTCCTGGAACCACGGTCCGAGCCGGAACAGGAATATGACTGGATGGCAGGATGACCCACATAGGAACATTCGGGCCCGCCAAGGGATCGCATGACCTCGGGTTCAAAGGGGAGAATGGCCATGACCTCATCATAAAGGGGGGCGATCTTTCGGGCCCTTTGGGGCTTGTAGGCCCATACGGTGGGGCTGACATAAAGCAGGATCGGAGACCTGAAACCACGTTTCTTGAGACCTGCTGCCACCAGGTTGGAAAAAACCTGGGAATCTATGAGAACGACCAGTTGCGGCGCCGTCCTGATGATATGATCAATGGTCTGGCGAACCCGCCAAAGCAGAAGGGGAAGGCGAAAAACCACGTCAACCATTCCCATGACCGAAAGGTCCGTAATGGGAAAAAGCGAGACAAGGCCCTGGGCTGACATGTGGGCACCGCCAACCCCGGAAAATTCCAGCTTGCCACTTTCCGGATGATCCTTCAGGCGGGCCATCAGGTCAGCCCCTATACTGTCGCCCGATGCTTCTCCTGCCAGAAGAAAAATGCAGCGGGTGGAATCCGAATTAATATCCATCATCGGAAAAACCGAAACTGCAAGGACAAATCCATTGACTCAATTGCCGTTGGAACCATTGCGCGGCATGCATATGGTGCGCCCCTTGGCCGCATTTATAAAGCCCACTACTTCCTGAACCAGGGGGTTGTCCTTGTAAATCTTGGCCGCATCGCTAACCCGCTCCCTGAAATTTCCCTCCGAAGAAAATATCATGCGATAGGCGGTGCGAAGGGTCTGAATGTCTTCGCGGCTGAAATTCCGCCTCTTCAGGCCAACAAGGTTGAGACCCGCCAGCTTTGCACGGTTTCCAAGGGCCATTCCAAAGGGAATGATATCTCCATCAACCATGGAATGGGCCCCGACGAAAGCATGAGCACCCACATGGACAAACTGGTAAACAACGCAAAGACCGCCAAATGTAACAAAATCATCGACAATGGCGTGGCCGGCAAGCCCCACCGAATTGGCCAGGATGACATTGTTGCCAACCTTGCAGTCATGGGCAACGTGGGAATTGGCCATGAACAGGCAGTCATTGCCGATAATGGTGCGCATGCCGCCACCTTCAGTACCGGGATTGATTGTAACATTTTCGCGTATTATGCAATTGTCGCCAATCTGCAAAATGCTCTCTTCCCCGTGATATTTGAGATCCTGGGGCTGGTGACCGATGGAGGCAAAAGGAAATATGCGGCAATTGGCCCCTATGGTGGTTTTTCCCTCTATGCAAACGTGGGAAATAAGTTCAACACCGGGGCCAAGCTCCACCTGACTCCCGACAATCGAATAGGGACCAATGCGGACCCCTTCGGCAATCTTGGCGCCATCAGCAATAATGGCCGTTGGATGTATATTCGCATTATTCACAGAAAACACCTCGGTTCATCACTTAAACGCTGCCAGGCAATCCACTAACAAAATCACTTTTCAACTATCATGGCTCCAACCTCAGCTTCGGCAATCAGCTGATCTCCAACCATGGCACGGGCATAGAAACGGCCAATGTTTTTTCTGCGGCGAATTTTTCTGATATGATACTCCAGACGGTCACCGGG
>WFPQ01000041.1 GCA_015487515.1 Hyphomicrobiales bacterium
ACACAACTTAAGCCTTGACATTTAAACAACTCGTCCTATAATTAAAACCTATTCCGAAGAAAAATACGCGCCTGCGCCTGTAGCTCAGCAGGATAGAGCAACGGACTTCTAATCCGTAGGTCGTACGTTCGAATCGTACCGGGGTCACCAGTTTTTGAAAGGTGGTTGCCGATGCTTGCCGAAATCCACCATGAAATGGCCGGTCCTTCTGATTTGGGGGTAAGGAACCTTACGTATTCCGCTTCCGTCTTCCCATAAAAAACCTGAAAAAAACCTGCTCAAGCAAAAACCCCGCCAGTTTCCCGGCGGGGCATTTTTCAGATTGCCTCAGCTTGTCAGCTTGCCTGCATTTGCCGGCGCGGACTAGCCATAGACTATGTTTGGCAGCCACAGGATCAGTTGCGGGAATATCATCAGCAAAATGAGACCCGTCAGCTGAATTGCCAGGAATGGCAAGGCCGACTTGAAAATGTCCGACATCGGGATCGACTTGGGCGCCACTCCTCTCAGATAGAACAGCGCATAACCGAACGGAGGCGACAGGAAGCTCATCTGCATGTTAACCAGATAAAGCACCCCGAACCAGAGCGGGTCGAAACCAAGGTCCTTGATGATAGGCACGAAAATCGGCACCGCCAGCAAAAGAATGCCAACCCAGTCAAGGAACATGCCCAGAACGATGAGGATAGCCATCATCAATATGAGAATGCCCCATGGGCCAAGGCCGGTGGCATCAAGGGCGCCGGTGACGAACTGCTGGCCACCCTCAAGGACATAAAGACCAACAAAGATGGTGGCGCCGAACATGATCCATATCACCATGGAAGAAGCCTTCAGGGTGGTTATGCAGGCCTCGCGCACGGTGCGCCAGTCAAGCTGACCATGAAGAGCGGCAACGATAAAGGAACCAAAGGTTCCGATACCCGCAGCCTCGACCGGGGTTGCAGCACCAGAGAACAGGGCCGAGAACACCACCAGGATCAACGTGATTGGTGCCGTCATCTTGCGCATCAGCTGGAACTTCTCCCGCACCGTTATGCGTTCCTCGACAGGAATCGGGGGACCAAGCTTGGGATTGATGTAAGAACGAACGGTCACGTAAATGATATACATGCCCGAAAGCATCAATCCGGGTATCACCGCACCCACGAACAGTTCGCCCACCGACTGGTCGGCAACCACCGCATAGATGATGGCCAGGATGGAGGGCGGAATGAGAATGCCCAGCGTACCGCCGGCCATGATCGAACCCATGGCTATCTTGGTATCATACTTGCGGGCCAGCATGGCAGGAAGGGCAATTATGCCCATGGTCACAACCGCCGCACCGATGACACCGACCATGGCGGCCAGAATTGTCGAGGCGATGATGGTGGCCGAGGCAAGACCGCCCTTAAGGCCCCCGAGCAGCTTGTAGATGACGTCGAACATGTCCTTGATGATACCCGCCCGCTCCAGCATGGCCGCCATGAAAATGAACAGCGGAATTGCCGAGAGCTGATAGTCGGTCATCAGCGGAAAGATGCGAGACGGCACGATGTTGAGAGTATCCATGTCGCCAAGGATGAACAGGAAGACAATCGCCAGCCCGCCCGTTACGAAAGCCAGTGGAAGACCGGCCATGAGCAGCACCAGAAGGGAGCCAAACATAGCCAGGGTCAACCAGCCTATTTCAATTTCAAGACCCATTTTGTGCCTCCTGTTTTGGCGCAATCACCAGCGCTATGTCTTTGGAAACCCTGGAAACCCCCTGCAGGAACAGCAAGACGCCGCCAAGCACGATAACCAGTTTCACCGGCCAGTACTGAATTCCCCACTCGGTGAAGCTGACTTCGCCCTGGGCAACTGAATCCATGGCAAATATCCATCCGGTCCATACCAGGGTTCCGGCAAATATGAAGAAGAATACCGAGGTCAAAAGATCGGTTATCGCCTTTCCCCTGGGGGAAAAGTTGGCATAAAATATATCAACCCTTACATGACTCTCGGAAAGCATGGCATAGGCACCGGCAACAAGATATTGCATGCCGAACATCAGGAACATGCCCTCGTGAGCCCAGTTTGTGGGAGAGTTGAACACGTAACGCACGATGACCTCGTAATAATATACAAAAACCGCAATCACCGACCAGAGCGCAACGAATTCCCCCGTGAACAGGGAAATCCTGTCAATCACGCCGGCCCAGCCCGTGCCCGCAAACTGGCGGTCATCGGCCAGTATCTCGCGGTCAACCTCGCCATCAGGGTTGGTTTCAAGGTATTTTCTGGCCTTTTTGAGCATGGATGGCATCAAGAAGGCATCAACAAGCATGAAGGCGATTATCAGGACCAGGGCGGAGAAGGCTATGTTAGACCAGCGCTCTCGATTCTGGGTTGCCTGTTCGACCGCAGGCGTGAGGGAAAGCTTTTCTTCCGCCATGGCGGCAAGCTTTGCTTCGGCTCCCTCTATGCGTTCGGTCTGACGGTCAATGGTTCTTTGCAGACGGTTGCGCCTCGACTGATCCTCTGGAGCATCGCCGATCTCAGCAAGCCTGGCCGTTGCATCCTCAAGTTCCCTGGTTGCCTTTTCCAGTACGCCCCTGGTGCGTTCGGTACTTGATTCAATGGCAACTATGGAACTGTTGGCATCGGAAAACTCGATGCGCGCAGCCCGTTCCATGGAAGATGCAAAAAGAATTACCGCAAACAGGGGCCAGTACAAAAGTCCCCACTTGTTCTTGAGATACAGGCGGTGAAAACCGAAAAAACCTCCAACTACCCATATGAAATAGGCAATACCCAAGGATCTGGATCCGGGTTCAGGCTGCTTTTGCCTGGATAAATACATGGCAATAAGGGGAAACAGCAAAAGCCCCGCCCAATATAGCCAGTGTGGTAAAACGAAACCTATGCTTGGCATCGCCACCCTCCCTTCGTGGCCGGAATTGCCCGGCTTTGAAAAAGTGAAAACAGGCGCCGCCCGGCACGATACCGGGCGGCAGTGTAATTTATGCTGGTATCACGGAACTATACGGTCAGTTCCATGCCTTCGATCATTTCCGGAGTCACGTAGCCGAGCGATCCAGACATCATGTAATCGAGCTGAATCTGGAAGATGCGAGCGGCATCCTTGCTCTTGTTTGCCCACGCATACCAACGCTTCACGGCGATTTCGGTGATGATTTCAACATCATCCGCACTCAGGCGTGTAACCTCGGTACCGGCTTCTTCAAAGGCCTTCCAGGCTTCCTGGTCGGCAGCCTGAATCCGGGCATGGTGATGATCAGAATAGGAATGCACCTCGTTTTCAACGAAGATTTTCATTTCGTCGGGCAGTGCTTCCCAGGACTTCATGCCAACCGTGATGTCCATGAGGTCAACAGGCTGATAAACGGACATCATGCCCGGAGGGCCCATGGAAATGTAGTCGGTAACCTGGTCAAAGCCAAGGGCCAGGTTGATGGCAGGGCCCACATAGTCAGCCACGTCGATGGTGCCTTTTTCAAGGGCCGGGAAGATCTCCGAACCGGGAAGCAGGGTGGTCTTTGCACCAAGCTCCTGGAACACTTCTGCAACCATGCCGCCGGGAAGGCGCATCTTGCGGCCGCGGAAGTCATCCACCGAGCGAATTGGAACCTTGGAGTGAATTATGTTGGGTCCGTGCTGGACGGGGCCGACATAGTACATGCCTTCCTTGGCAAACAGTTCGCGGGCGATCTCAAGTCCGCCCAGGCCATAATAGAAGGTGTCCCATTCGTGGGGATTGCGAAGACCCATCGGATAGGAGCTAAGGAACACAGAAGCCGGGATACGGCCGGCCCAGTAAAGGGTGAACGGGTTCATGCCATCGAGCACGCCGTTCTTGACCGCATCAAAAAGCTGGAAATCCCCAACCACGTCCTTGGCACCAAACGGAATGAATTTCATCTGGCCGCCGGAACGCTCTTCAATGGAATTGCACCAGTCCTTGAATATTTCAAGGCCAATGCCACCTGGCCAGGAAGTCTGAAGCTTCCAGGTGATGGTATCACCGGCAGCAGTGGCAATGGCAGGGGCTGCAAGAGTGCCGGCCGCCGCTGCACCGCCGATAGCGGATTTGCGCAAAAAATCGCGCCTGTTGGTAGTTTTAGTCATGGTTTTTCCTCCGATTTCAAAAATGTATCACCGCCTAATCTCCCAGCGGATCTACAGTTCGTGGTGAAACAATTCACCGGACATTCGGGCTCCTTTAAAAACCCCTGGAACATTTGAAATGATCCAGTCGCGGCTGCGTCCTACAGCCAGCATTTCCATCCGGACCGCACCTGGCGGATTCGAATGAAAAATCTTGTTCGCTTTCAAGACTTCCAAGACTTCATGCGCTCTCCCGTGCCTTGATGGTGCCTGATTGCAAATCAATATTTTCAAGTTCGACCGGCCGCGGGCCACCGCTGGCCCAGTCCAGCAACTGGATGGTGTGAATGACGGGAACATCGATATCCGAGCCGATCTGCATCATGCAGCCGATATTTCCCGTGGCGATCACATCCGGATCGGTGGCCTTCAGATGGGCGGTCTTGCGTTTCTTCAACTGTTCGGAAAGCTCGGGCTGCATCAGGTTATAGGTCCCGGCGGAACCACAGCACAGATGGGGCTCCCCTGGTTCAACTACCTCAAAACCAACCTGCTGCAACAGTTTCCTGGGCAGGGTCTTGATCTGCTGACCATGCTGAAGGGAGCAGGCCGAATGATAGGCGACCCTCATTCCCGGGATGCGGGAGTTATCCTGCCCGGCGCTTTCAAGTCCAAGCCCGGCCATGACCTCGCTGATGTCCCTTGCAATTGCAGCAACCCTTTTTGCATCTTCTTCAAGGGGATGGTTCTTGAACATGTGTCCATAATCCTTGACCGTGGTGCCACAGCCCGATGCGTTTATGACAATGGCA
>WFPQ01000042.1 GCA_015487515.1 Hyphomicrobiales bacterium
GGGGCGGGGGGGGCGGAGGAATCCCGATTTTGTCTCCGGGTAGAGACCGGCCTGGTTGTGGGTAGCGACCGGCCGGGTCATAACGGACAGATCATGAATGAAAAGGTCGCGGGGCGGGTTTTTTGTGATTGCCCTGCCTGTTCATGGTTTTTCTGATTGGCGGATTTCATCCCAGAAGTGTTGCAATAGCCCCAGTCCGGCTCTTTGCGGCTCCAGATCCTGATCAAGGCAGCGCTTTTCCACATATTCGAAGCGTCGGCAGAACTTGTCATTGGCATCACTAAGGGCTGCTTCGGGGGAAACCCCTGATTTGCGGGCCAGTGAAACCACGGCAAACAGCAGGTCGCCCATTTCATCGTGCAGCCTTTGGTGGTCCCGGGCATTTATCTCGGTCTCGACCTCGTCTAGTTCCTCGCGGCATTTTTTCAGGACTCCTTTCAGGTCCGGCCAGTCGAAGCCGGCCCTTGCCGCCCGTTTTGAAAGTTTTTCGGCCCGGCTCAGGGAGGGCAGGGCCCTTGGCACGTCGGCCAGCAGGGAGGGAGGAGTCTGACCGGCCCTTTTTGCCTTTTCCTCGCGTTCTGAGGCCTTGATCTCTTCCCATTGCTCAAGTACCCGCCCGCTGTTCAAATCATTGCCCTGTTCGAAAATATGGGGATGGCGCCGGATCAGTTTTTCGGTGATGCGGAATATCACGTCCCCGATGTCGAAGAGGTTTTTTTCCCTGGCCATCTGGGCATGAAAAACCGGCTGCAACAGCAGGTCGCCAAGTTCGCTGCAAAGATCATCAAAGTCATCGCGCTCTATTGCGTCGGCCACCTCATAGGCTTCCTCGATGGTGAAATGACGGATCGAGCGAAAATCCTGCTCCACGTCCCAGGGGCATCCGGTTTCCGGATCGCGAAGGGCGCTCATGATCTCAACCAGGTCTGCAAAATTCCGGGATGGTTTCTTGACTGGGGAATTCATGGCCGTTCCTGATGTTCCTGGTCCTTGGTGCCTGATATCTTGATGTGATCACAGCTTTTGCACGGAGGCCGGGTTTTTGCAAATGAGCATTTATCAAATGAGCATTTATCAAATAAGTGTTTTTGTAAATGAGCGTTTTTTTCGCAAGGAAAACCGCCTGAGGGCTCGATTTTCCCTGATCGGCAAAATGTTCAAGAGGGGAGAAAATGGTATTCAGGCACCGATCCTGTCAAATGTTACTTGCAGGATGTTACTTGCAGGATGCCCTTGCAGGGTCAGCAAGGCGCCTGTCCATATGTTCATATTGCTGGCGCCATTTAATTCCCGCACGGGCCCAATATTCGCATAATATATATTATGGAACTTTTTTCTTTGTGGCAGGGCCCTGTCAAATCAAAATCCGGTGACAGGCCCAGAAAAATCATGTAGGAAAAACAACCAGCAATCGAAATGTCGCATTGCTGGAAGTTTCATCTTGTTTCCGTTCAAATTCCATCGAGGTCTGTAAAAAAGCCATGCTGAAAAAAATCAAGGAACTTTTCATGCCGGTCCTGCTTGGCGGCATAATGATCGGCGGCCTGTTCATCCTGTTTTTTGGCGGCGGCAGCAATACGGACGATCCGAGTCAATCTCCGGTTCTGGCCAATGTCATAGTGCCAGAACTGTCTGAGGTGGCCAGGCGTGGTGAAGAACTGTTCAATTTGAACTGTTCGGCCTGCCATGGAAAGAATGCCGGAGGTACTGATAATGGCCCGGCTCTTGTTCATGATATCTATAATCCCGGTCACCACCCGGATCAGGCATTTGTACGTGCTGCAATAACCGGCGTAAGGGCCCATCATTGGGGCTTTGGCAACATGCCTCCGATCGATGGCATTACCCAGCAGGAGGTTTTGCTGATTGCCCGGTACATACGAGAATTGCAGCAGGCCAACGGAATAGCAACTCTGCCCCACGAAATGTAGTCCGGGGAGGCAGAAGAGCTGAGGGGCAGAAAATCCGACTTGATTTTGGCCCGGAGACCGGTTTTGCCGATATCAGAAAACTCCCCTGCCCCGGCCAGATCTGCTTTTGCTTTCTTTTTTCAAGAGAATGCAACATAATTGTCCGTGCAATATTCTGGATGGCTGCAAAAGGGCTTGTATCCATCCGGAGCCGGGTGCAACTCTGCCGGCAGGCCCTTGAAGTATCAAATGATATTGCCGGCAAATTTTTTCAGGAAGCCGTCCATGTGCCTTGGGGAAACCCGTACCGAATAGGTGGTTTTTTCGTCATCGGGATCCTTCTGTTCCAGGACTTCGCAAAAATTGTATAGCCAGCTGGCATCCTGGCCGTTTTCATGGGGCACGATTACCTGCAGTATCCGGCTTCCTTCGGCCAGTGTCTCTTCAATCTTTGCCAGCAGTTCCTTGATTCCCTGGCCGGTGGCGGCGGAAACCAGGACATTGTCAGATGGACTGGTTTCAGACCTGTCATGCAAATGTTCCAGTTCCCCCTCCCCGACCAGGTCAATCTTGTTCCAGACCTCTATTATCGGGGTGATATCGGGATTTATCCCCAGTCCCTTCAGAACTCCCATAACTTCCCTTGCCTGGGTCTCGTGATTTGCATTGGAGACATCACGCACGTGCAGGATAACGTCGGCCAGGGTGACTTCTTCAAGAGTGGCCCGAAACGCGGCTATCAGCTCGGTGGGAAGATCGGCGATGAATCCCACCGTGTCCGAGAGAATGATGCGTTTCTTGTGGGGCAGGTCGACCTTTCTGACCGTGGTGTCAAGGGTGGCGAACAACTGGTCCCTTGCAGTGACCCCTGATCCGGTAAGCCGGTTGAACAGGCTGGATTTTCCCGCATTGGTGTATCCGACCAGGGCCACCATGGGAAATGGTACCATGTCCCTGGGTTTTCTTTGCATGGCCCGGGTCTTGCGGATCTTTTCTATGCGTTTTTCAAGGGTGGAAATTCTTTCCCTCAACTGGCGCCTGTCCGCTTCGATCTGGGTTTCTCCCGGGCCGCCAAGAAATCCGAAGCCGCCCCTCTGGCGTTCCAGGTGGGTCCATGAGCGCACCAGGCGTGAGCGCTGGTAATTGAGGTGGGCCAGTTCGACCTGCAGGACCCCTTCCCTGGTTGCAGCCCGCTCCCCGAAGATTTCCAGTATCAGCGCGGTGCGGTCCAGGATTTTCACCCCGGTTCCGTTTTCCAGATTGCGCTGCTGGACCGGGGTCAGAGCCGTATCGATCAGGGCCAGTTCCACGTTTTTCAGGGCAAAGGTCCGGGCCATCTGCTCCACCTGGCCGCTGCCAAAAAAGCTGGCCGGCTTCATGGTGCGTACTGCTACTTTTTCATGGCCCAGTATTTCAAGCCTGATCGAGCGGGCAAGGGAAGAAAATTCTTCAAAACGGGCCCTTGCCGCCGCCGGTGAAACATTGTCGCTTTTTACTTCAGGGCTGATCAGAAAAGTGCGGGTTGCAGTTCTTTTGCGTTCTATGAATGCCCGTGGCCCGCGCGAAAACTCCACTCCCCCCGGAACCGTGGAAGTGCCATCAGGGTTCTTGTCATTCCCCCTTGATCCCTTGGTGCTCAACTTGGTGTTTCTCAGTCCTGTTCGTTATCACTGGCATCGAACATGTTAAGGGGGGTTCCGGGCATTATGGTGGATATGGCGCTCTTGTAAACCAGTTGAGACTGGGCATCCCGGCGCAACAGCAGGCTGAAATTGTCAAACCATGTCACCACCCCTTGCAGCTTTACCCCGTTTACCAGGAAAATCGTCAGGGGGATTTTCTGCTTGCGTACGTGGTTCAGAAACGCATCCTGCAAATTCTGTGTCTTGTCGGGCATGTTTTGTCCTCTTTGATTCATAGGCATCCTGAAAAATTTCCGCCGGTCAATTCAACAGGTTGAAAGCTCGGTCATATGTTTGTGATTTTGTTTCATGATCCGAACCCCACGGGGGCTTACGATGCAAAAATTTGATGAAAAAAGCAACCGATCACGAACGGCATTGCCTGATGGGGGCAAAATCACCACCGGTTCCTGCTGAAGGCGGCCAGCAATACCAGCAGTTCCACCCGCCCCAGAATGCCAACAATCGACAGCCATAACAGGGATGAGAGGGGCACCCCTCCCCCCTCGATGGAAAACAGGTTTTGCGAAACCAGGGATCCGGTGGAAGTAAAAGCCCCCACCGCCAGGGCCAGGGACGAGGTGAATTCGTGGCCTAAGGCTGCCAGTATGGCCATGGCAACTACCAGAAAGATAACGGCGGAAAAAAATGCGCTCCAGTTTGCCTTGGTCGAACTGAAGACGTTTTCGTCCGTGTCCACGGAACCGGGAAGCAACTGGTTTGGGTAAACCAGGCGCAAAATCTCGTTCCTGGAGTGGCGGGTCATGGCCAGAACCCGGAATATCTTTAATCCGCCGGCCGTTGAATAGGAGCATCCCCCCACCAGGGCCAGGCCGAACATGAACAGCAGGGGAACCGAAAATCCTGCTGACGGATTTTGCATTATGCCCGTCGTGGTGATGGTGGCAACGATATCGAATGCCCGGTTGAACAGGTCGCCCATGGTATCTTCACTAAGGGGGAAATTGCTGAGAGAAAGCCCGATCCCGACTGTTGCCGCACCGATTATTATGAATATGAAGGCCAGGGATTCCCCTTGTTGCTGGGTTTGAAAGAATTGCCGGGAGGTGATGGTTCTCTGCCAGATTATGGAAGAAGCACCGATCACCATGAAAATCATCAGGATGAATTCTGCCCCCATATTGTCCAGGTAGGTTCCGGATCCGGCCCAGCCCGCAAAACCATTGGTTGAGAGGGCTCCAAGGGAAGCAAGAACAGCCCTGGCCGGTTCAACTCCGGCCATCATCAGGGCAATGATGCATAGCAGGGTCATGCTGAGATAGGGAATGGCGATCTCGATGAAGGTTGCACCCAGGCGAGGATTGCCCCTGGATGCCCCGTGCAGGACGAAGCGCAAATCCCTGTTGGGGGTTCCACCAACCCCGTAGCGCCCTATGACGTAAACGGCCAGCATCAGGGTCATCAAGCCTCCAAGCCATGCGGTAACGGCCCTGTAGAACACCATGGCGGCACTCGTTTGCGCTGCGGGAACCAGAGTGGTGCCGAGGGTGGTGGCAGCAGAAGAGGCCTCGAACAAGGCCACTATGGGATTGAGCCCTTCAAGCAGAATGAATGCGGGCATGGCAGCCAGTACCAGGGCAATCCACATGGCAAACGAGCCCACGAATACCCCGGAGCGCCTGAAGCGGGGCGGGCGGGTGGTTGCCACCAGGTAGACGAAGCCGGAAAAAACCCCGTAGGCAAGGCTCAAAATGCCAAATACTTCGGCTCCGCCCGTATCACCGGTCAACAGTGCGACAACAAGCCCGGCCATGGTGGCCAGCGTGAATCCCATCAATACCAGTGACAACAAAATGCCGATTGCAGGCATTCATTCATTCCCCTGCCTGTTTCAAGAACAGCCGTTGCCCGGGCAAAAGTGCCAGGCCTGTCCTGATTCTCGTTCTGATTTTTGCCATGCTTTCGTTTTCAGCCATGGCAGCATTTTTCCTGTTCATCCTGTTTTTCCGTACGGATGCCCATTCCTCGTCGTACATTCTGCGCCTTGTTCCTGTCCCCTTTGTTCCATTTGCCCAGTCAGAATACCCATAAAGAAATTCAGCCGGACAAAGGGTGAAAGACCGGCGTCAGAGGGGTCAGAAATAATCAATGCTTACCCTGAACATCTGTTCAACCTGCCTTACTCTTGAGGCCAGGGCAAATACGATGACCAGGTCTCCGGCCTCAACCCTCGTATCACCCGTGGGCATTATGACCCTGCCCCCCCGAATGATCGAACCGATGCGCACCCCGTCGCCAAAATCCACTTCCTTGAGGGGTTTTCCCACCAGGGTCGAGGTTTCAAGGGCTTCTGCCTCCAGCAGTTCGGCCACCCCGTTGAACAGTGAATAAACCCCCCTGATCCGTCCCCGGCGCACATGGCGCAGTATTTTGGAGACGGTAATGGAGCGTGGATTGATGAAGGCATCGACCCCGAGACGGTGGGCAAACCGGGAATAGTGCACCTGGTTGACCAGGGCAAAATTGGCCTTGCAACCCAGTTCGCTGGAAAGCACCGAGGCAAGGATGTTGGTTTCATCGTCATTGGTCAGGCCCAGGAACATGTCCGCATCCGAAATATCCACTTCCCTGAGAATTTCCTCGTTAAGGGCATCACCGAACACCACGATGGATTCCTTGATGGTTTCGGCCGCTATCTGGGCCACCTTGCGGTTGTTTTCTATCAGGCGGACGCTGACATTCCTTTCTCCCCCTTCCAGTCTTTGGGCCACGTAGCGCCCCACATTGCCTCCCCCCGCAATCACTACCCGGCCCGGCGAGGGATCCTCCCGGCCGAACAGGGCCAGAACCCGTTCCACCTGGTCCCGGGATACGGCCACCACCGCATGGTCGCCCACGTGCAATTCTTCGCCGGAGGCAACGACTATGATCTCCCCGTTCCGCTGAACCCCCAGAACCGTGGCCTGGAGATTTGGAAACAGGTCGGTAAGGTGTTTGAGGGGGGTATTGACCACCGCGCAGTCCTCGGAAATCTCGATGACCAGTACCACCACCTCATTGTCTTCAAAACTGATTATCTCGTCGGCACCGGGGAAGGCCATTCTTTCAAGAATCAACTGTCCCACTTCCACTTCCGGGGAGATGATCACGTCGATCGGCAGGTGATCCCGGGCAAACAGGTTCTGCCATTCCGGGTTCAGATAGGTCTGGGCCCTGATGCGGGCGATCCGGGTAGGGACCTCGAAAATGGAATGGGCCACCTGGCAGGCGGTCATGTTCACCTCGTCGACCTGGGTCACCGCAATCAGCATGTCCGCATCCCTGGCCCCGGCCTGGGCCAGCACATCGGGGTGGGAGCCATGGCCGTGAACCCCCCGGGCATCCAGCGTGTCGCGCACCCTTTGCACCAGGTCCCCGTTGCTGTCTATCACGGTCACCTCGTTGCCTTCGAGGGAAAGCTTTTCCGCGATGCCATAGCCCACCTGCCCTGCACCAGAAATGATTACCCGCATGATTCTTTCCGCTTGTCTTTAAAGGGGCACAATCCACCCATCTATATATGAGCAGCAAAAAATATCCATCCCCAGGATCAAACTGACCAGCCAGAACCGTAACGTCCCTCCAACTACAGGCCCAGGGACTTTATTTTCCTGTGCAGGGCGCTGCGTTCCATGCCGACAAATTTTGCGGTCTTTGAAATATTGCCGCCAAAACGTTCTATCTGGGCCAGTATGTAGCGGCGCTCGAACACTTCTCTTGCTTCCCGCAGGGGCAGGCTCATCAACTGGGCCGTATCTTCCGCATCTCCGGTGGTTGGCAAGACCTCGCCGATATCGGCCGGCAGCATGGAAGCACTTATGGTTGCATCCGGGGGCGGGGAATCCTTTATGAGTATGATCACCCTTTCGATGGCGTTTCGCAATTGCCGGGCGTTTCCGGGCCACTCCTGGGCCTGCAATACCGCAATGGCGTCGTCTCCGATAACAAGTTCGGCCAGCCCGTGCATGCGACATACCTGCTGGGCAAATATGTTGATCATGTCGGGAATGTCCTCCCGCCTCTGGTTAAGTGGTTTCAATGACAGGGGAACGACGGCAAGCCGGTGAAACAGATCGGAACGCATGTTGCCCTCCTGAACCATTTTCTCCAGGTTTCTGGATGAGGAGGAGATGATTCTCACATCCACGGGAACCGGGGTCTTTCCATTCACCCGGTTGAACCTGTTTTCCACCAGGGTTCTAAGGAGAGCGCCTTGCACATCCAGGGGCATGGAGGAAATTTCTGACAGGTAGAGGGTTCCCCCGTGGGCCTTTTCAAGGCTGCCGACTTCGGTTCGCACCATGCCGTCATCTTCCACGAATTCGCGGCCAAACAGGGCGACAAAAACATCTTCGGGGGGAAAGAAGGAAACGTTGAATTCCACGAACGGCATATCTGCGCGGCTGCTGCTGGAATGAATGAGCCGGGCGCACAGGCCCTTTCCCGTTCCGGAAGCTCCCGTTATCAATATCCTTGAATTGGTCGGTCCCGATTTTTTTATCAGGGAC
>WFPQ01000043.1 GCA_015487515.1 Hyphomicrobiales bacterium
GAAAGGGGCTGACCCGAAACGGCTTATCGAAGAGGCCACTCCAACCATTCCGGGCCAGCTTTTCCTACGGGCTCAGGAATTGCGGCGGACCTGAGCATAGAACCGTAGGGATACCTTTTCCAAAAACAAATTGAAAAGGCATTTGTGAAAAATACAAACGTTGCTTGGCAAGGCAAGTAAAACCACGCCAAACCGGCCCTGTTTCGCATGGGGTAGTAAATCGGTAACCATAATAAACATTGTTAATTTGCAGATGGCAGCATAGTGAACTGCCAATATACTGGCTGAACGTGAATATCTATTGTGCAGAAAAAACCTTCAGTCCGATTACACCAAGGACAATCATGGTCATGCTGGCAATTCGTGTCAGGTCCCTCGGATCACCAAAAAGCATCATTCCCAAGATAGCCACTCCGACCGCCCCGGTACCTGTCCAGACCGCATAGGCCGTGCCAACCGGAATCGTTTTCATGGCCATGGCCAGAAACTGAAAGCTGACAATCATTGCAAGAACAGTAAAAACCGATGGCCACATGCGCGAAAATCCATTCGTATATTTCAGGCCTATTGCCCAGCCCATTTCAAAGACGGCAGCAACCATGAGATATATCCAGGCCATCAGAATTCCCTTTTTTTAACAGGCATTTCATTCAGGCACTGCCTCGGAAACATACTGTTTCAAAAACTCCTTGCTGGGCGGTATTGGCTTGATTATGTCGATGAGCACCCCGTTTATATCCCTGGTGATGAAATGACGCTGACCGAAATCCTCATCACGAATGGGAAGAATGATCGGTAAATTGCCGGCTTTAGCCCGTTCAAACTCTGCATCGACATTTTCAACCTCAAAATTCAGGATAAGTCCGCCAGTCTTGCCACGCGCAATCATTGGTACGGTTTCGTGATTGCCATCAAGAATTGCCAGGTTGACGCTTTTGTCCTCTCTTGAAGTAAGGTGAATATACCAGTCGCTTTCAAACTGGGGCGTGAACCTGAAATTTTTTCTATAAAAATTGCTGGTACCGGCCACATCATCGGTAAGGATGACCGGATAGTATTGGGTGCATTTCATTTTTCTCTCCTTGAAAATCTTGCATTTTCAGAATACATACAAGATGTACGTAAGTTGCATTAACATACAGACTGCATGCATGCAAGAAGATTCCCCCCGTCGCAGCAACAGGCTGCGCACTAAAACTACCCGTGCCGCTTTGACAAAGGCTGCGCGTCAGCTGTTTGTTACCAAGGGATATGCACATACCGGCACCCCGGAGATCGTTGCAGCAGCCAAGGTAACCAGGGGGGCGCTCTATCACCATTTCGATGACAAGCTGGACCTGTTTCGTGCTGTTGTAACCATTGAAGCTGGTGAGGTCGCAGACAAGATCCAACTTGATTCGGCTGAATCGGTCACGATGTTTGAGTCCCTGATGGCCGGGTGTGATGCTTATTTTGACGCCATGGCCGTACCGGGGCGTACCCGTCTGCTGCTGGTTGACGGGCCTTCAATACTGGGCCATGAGGAGATGGAGCGCATAAACAGCAAGACTGCCGGAGCAAAGCTTTACCAGGGGCTGAATCTTGTTTTTGGGGAAAAACATTTCCCGCCCGAACTGCTTGATCCGCTGACGGAGGTGTTGTCGGCCTGCTTTGACAGGGCGGCGCTTGAAATAGCCCGGGGCAAGCCTGCCAAAAGCTACAGGGACGCCATCGGGTTGCTGCTGGAAAGGTTTCGCTGAAGCCTGTCAATGCCACGCAACAATCTGAAAAACACTGCTCAGGCCGCGTCGAATACCACCTGGTTGCGCCCCTGGTCCTTGGCCCTGTAAAGGGCCATGTCGGCTCGCTTGAGAAGGGCTTCGGGGGTGTCACCCTGCTGATTGGCCATGGCAACGCCAAGACTTACCGTGATGTCGAGCAAAAGCTCCCTGCCAACCTGAAACGGCGTTTCGGCAATGGTGCGGCGCACCCTCTCGGCCACGTTCTGAGCCTTTGCAAGGGATGTGTCGGGCATCAGGACCACGAATTCCTCGCCCCCATAACGGCACGCAAGGTCAATGCCACGCAGGCTGCGCTTGAGACGCTGGGCAAATTCCTTCAGAACCTGGTCGCCCACCGTATGACCATGGGTATCGTTGACCGGCTTGAAATAATCGATATCGAGCATGACAAGGGCCAGTTCCCGTTCCTGTTCCACGGCCTTTTCCAGCATCAGGGCCACGTGACGTTCGAAATAGCGCCGGTTGTAAAGTCCGGTCAGTTCGTCGATGACCGCCATGGCCATGGTATTGTTGACGCTGTCGCGCAAGGCTATTCCATATCGGTGACGCCTTATCTGGGTGCCGACCCTTGCGGCCAGTTCGTGCTTTTCGATGGGGCGGACGATAAAATCATTTACCCCGAGTTCAAGGCCGCGAACCACCTTGGGCCTGTCTCCCTCATCCGCGATCAGGATGATCGGCAGGTTGCGAGTCTGCTCAAGGGTGCGAAGCTGGGAACATACCCTTAAGGGATCGAAATCAGCCATGTTCATGGAAACGAGAACCACCTCGTAATCCTTGTCCGCGATGTTCATGGCCACGGAAACCGGATCGGTGATGATATCGACATGGTGACCCGGGACCAGCAATTCGGACAGGCGGCCGGCCGATCTTTCATTGTCATCGATTACAAGAATCCTGCCGTTCTCCGAATTGATATTGCCAAGGGCCAGCATTGCTTCCTCATCGGCAATCTCGCGGCCGGTCCTGGCCCTGGAGCGCAATTCGTCCGTCAGCATCTTGAGGCGGACCAGGCTCTTTACCCGGGCCAGCAACTGCATGTCGTCGGGCGGCTTGGTCAAAAAATCATCGGCACCCGCCTCAAGTCCCTTGATACGGTCAGAGGGCTGGTCCAGGGCGGTTACCATGATAACCGGAATATGGTGGGTGGCCGGGTTGGCCTTCAGCCTGCGGCATACTTCAAATCCGTCCATTCCCGGCATCATCACGTCAAGCAGAATGATGTCAACATTGTTGCTGGCGCACACTTCCAGGGCTTCCGCGCCGGAAAAAGCCGTAAGAACATCAAAATATTCGGATGTAAGCCGGGCATCCAGAAGTTTTACATTTGTTGGAATATCATCAACAACAAGGATTCGCGCCGTCATAACCTTCTCCGAAAATCAGCATCGAGAACCGAACGAGAGCGACAAGGGGTCACTTGTCAGGACTCTTTTCCCCACCGGTCCGGCCAATGTAGCTGGCAATGGTTTCCAAAAAGTGAGGCACAGAAATCGGCTTGGAGATGTAACCCTCGCACCCGCCGGCCAAAATACGCTCCTCGTCTCCCTTCATGGCAAAGGCCGTTACGGCCACAACGGGAATATGGCGCAGTTCCTCGTCCTCCTTGAGCCACTTGGTGACTTCAAGACCGGAAATCTCGGGCAACTGAATGTCCATGAGAATCAGGTCGGGATGGTGGGACCGGGCCAGATTCAAGGCCTCCATGCCGTTGGCGGTCTGAATTGTGGAATAACCTTGAGATTGAAGCAAGTCATTGAAAAGCTTCATGTTAAGCTCATTGTCCTCCACAATCATTACAGTCTTGCTCATAAAAACCTTCCCGGGCAATCTTGCCAACTCGACAAAGATGCTTGGCAATAAGTAATATGATGCTTAGCAGCAAATCCTTACAATTCTTCTACGGCCAGGCGAAGCTATCATGCAAAGACAATATTCTGCACCAGATGATGAAGGTTCCCTGAAACGGCAAAGAAGCTCGCTGGCCGAGGCCGGGCTCGAGTTCCTGCTCGCCAACCCGGGTGAACTGCTGGAATTCATGAAAAGCTCAGGTTATGGTCCCGACAGCTTGCGAAAGGCCCTTGAAACCCCCGAGCTCGAAAGGGCGGTTCTGGCCCACCTTGCCGGCAATGAACCGGTATTGCTGGCCATGTGCGCAAATCTTGGCATGAATCCGGCCCGCTTCGCCACTATCCTGACAGACCAGGGGCAGTGGAACGGGAACTCATGAGCAAGCTGCCTCACCTTTGCCGGGACTGCCTTGATGAATTCGAACATGAATCTCCCCTGGCCCGGTGTCCGGGCTGCGCTTCCTCCCGGGTGATACACCATCCAGAGCTCCATGACCTCTGGATGGCCCACATGGATTGTGATGCCTTCTTTGCCTCGATTGAAAAACGCGATGATCCATCCCTGGCCGACAAGCCGGTGATAATAGGGGGCGGAAAACGCGGAGTCGTGGCCACCTGTTGCTACATCGCCCGCATGAGCGGGGTTCATTCGGCCATGCCCATGTTCACCGCCAGAAAAAAATGCCCGGAGGCAGTAATAATAGCCCCAAGGATGCAAAAATATTCAGAGGCATCAAAAAAAATACGCAGCCTGATGAATGAATTGACGCCGCTTGTTGAACCACTTTCCATAGATGAGGCCTTTTTGGATCTTGCCGGAACAGGGCGCCTGCACAAGGGGTCGGCGGCCCGTACCCTTGCAGGGCTGGCCAGAAAAATCGAGAGGGAGGTGGGGGTTTCGGTCTCTATCGGACTTTCCTACAACAAGTTTCTGGCCAAGATCGCATCGGACCGGGACAAGCCGCGGGGCATGGCCCTGATAGGAAGAAAGGAGGCAATGGAATTCCTGGCCGACAAGCCCATTTCGATCATTCACGGGGTGGGAAAGGTTTTTACCAGGAAACTGGAAGATGACGGCTTTCACACCATCCGGCAATTGCAGGGGCAGGACAAGAACAGCCTGATACGGCGCTATGGAGAAATGGGAGCCAGGCTTTTTCATCTTTGCAGGGGTGAAGACAACCGCACCATAACAACGGTACAGAAGGTAAAATCCATTTCCAACGAAACCACCTTTGAAAAGGACATATCGGAACTTGATCCCCTGTCCTCGCATCTGCTTCATCTTTGCGAAAAGGTTTCCCGGCGCATGAAGGAGCAGGGACTGGTCGGTCATACGATCACCCTGAAATTGAAGAGTTGCGATTTCAAATCCATTACCAGGGCCCGACATCTGAGCCTGCCGACCCAATTGGCCCACGTTATATATGAAACCGCCTGCCCCATGCTGGAAAGAGAGGCAAGAGGAGCAAGGTTTCGCCTGATCGGCATAGGGGTGAGTTCCCTGGAAAAGTCCATGATCCGGGATGAAGACAATAAAAATTTCCATGGCCATATCATCCCGGATCCGGGAGATCTGCTGGAGCCGGCCATAGCCCGCAAGGCCGCCGCAGAAAGGGCCATGGACCGGGTAAGGAACAAATTCGGCAACCAGGCGCTTGTCAGGGGCAAACTTTACCGGCAAAACATAGCGAGGGAAAAACAGCCGGATCACAAAAGAAGTCCGCACCGCCGCGCAAAAAACTGAACGGGGCAAGGCAAAAGGGAGAATCAGGCCATGGTCAAACCGGAACAACGTCTTGAGGAACTGGGACTCTGCCTGCCCGAACCCGGCGCCCCGCTGGCAGCTTACGTGCCGGTAATGCGCAGTTCTGACCTGCTTCATGTTTCCGGGCAGCTCAGTGCCGATGAAAACGGCATAATAAGGGGCAGGCTGGGAGATGACATGGAAATTGAACAGGCCCAGATTGCGGCCAGAAACTGCGCCCTTGCCATATTGGCCCAGATCGCAAAAACCGCCAGTGTTCCCCTGGAAAAGATTTCCCGGATCGTCAAATTGTCGGTTTTCGTTGCCAGCACTCCCGATTTTCACTCCCACCACCTGGTGGCAAACGGAGCCTCGGAACTGCTGGTCGCGGTATTGGGAGAAAAGGGAAAACATGCCCGGGCCGCCTTTGGAGTTGCCGCCCTGCCCCTTGGTGCCGCCGTTGAAGTGGAAGCCATAGTGGAAGTGCTGCCGTGAGTGTTCTGAAGGAAACATTCAGCCGCCCCATTGCCCACCGTGGTTTGCATGATCGGAAAAACGGTATCATAGAAAACTCGCAGACCGCTTTCGGGCAGGCCATTACAGCCGGCTACGGGATAGAGTGCGACCTGCAATTGAGCGGCGACGGGGAACCGATGGTCTTTCATGACCAGGACCTTGAGCGGCTTACAGGGCAAAGCGGCCGCGTATGCCATCTGAGCGCCGGCCAGTTGATGCATATCCCCCTCAAGGACAGCAAAAACGAGGATTGCCCGCAAAAATTTTCCCAACTGCTGGAACAGGTGGCCGGGGCTGTCCCGCTGGTGGTGGAAATCAAGAACCAGACACACGAGAAAACCGGCAAGACCAACCGTGCTGCAAATTTCAAGCTGGCAAGGGCGGCGGTCGAACTGGCAAGGGATTATGAGGGAGCACTGGTATTCAAATCATTCTTTCCGGGCATCTTAAGGGATCTGCACCGGGCAGGATTCAAGGGAAAGGTCGGAATAATCGTTACGAGAATTCCAAGGGACAGCAACTGGTTCCGCCAGACCAATTTCCTGCAGCGTTTCATCATTCACAATCTGCTCCACTATCCTGCAAGTGGATTTGATTTCATTTCCTGCGATTGCAGAACGCTTGATCTGCCCGCAGTGCGCCTGCTCAGAAGCCGGGGATTCAAGGTGATGACATGGACCGTTTCCCATGAAAAGACAGAACTAGATGTCCGCCCCCATGCCGACCAGATCGTGTTCGAAAACTATCTTCCCGGCCATGAAAAAGGCTGAACCGAGCGTCCAGGTGCTTGATTCGGCCGGAGATGTAAGCGCCCTGGTCTGGGATGAACTGGCGGGTAACGGCAGGCAGCGGGCAAAAGCAAAAGAACCGCCCGCAACAAGGCCTGGGGATGAAAGGGGGGATGCAAGGGCCGATAGGCAGAAATTCATGGGAAACCCTTTTCTTTGCCATGGATTTTTCATGGCCCTTGAGCAGTCGGGCAGCGCAACGGAGCAGACCGGATGGCAGCCCCGGCATGTCCTGCTAAGAATGGACCGGGAACCGGTCGCCCTTATGCCCATGTTCCTGAAATCCCATTCCATGGGTGAATATGTGTTTGATCATGCATGGGCCGATGCCCTGGAAAGGGCCGGGGCCGACTATTATCCCAAGTTGCAGTCAAGCATTCCCTTCACCCCGGTAAGCGCCCCGAAACTGATGGTGATCAATGATGACGAGGACAAGGCAGGTGCCCTGCTTGAGGCAGCCCGGCAACTGGCCATTCGTTACCGGGCCTCGTCGGTTCATGCCACCTTTGTGACCGAATGGGAAGAAAGGCTGGCCCTGGAAGCGGGCTGGCTGACGCGCCGGGACATACAGTTCCACTGGGAAAATGCAGGCTATGGCAGTTTTGACGATTTTCTTGGAACCCTGACGGCCAGAAAGCGCAAGATGATAAAAAAGGAACGCAAAAAAGCCCTGGCCGGCAACATCAGGGTGCACTGGCTGGAAGGAAAGGAAATAACCGAAAGCCACTGGGACAGTTTTTTCGAATTTTACCAGAATACAGGGGCAAGAAAGTGGGGACGTCCCTACCTGACCCGGGAGTTCTTTTCGATGCTTTCAAGAACCATGCCCCAGAGCCTGCTGCTGATCATGGCTTCAACAAAAGACAGGTTCGTGGCCGGGGCGCTGAATTTCATCGGGCAGAATTCCCTTGGGAAAAAAACAATCTTCGGCCGTTACTGGGGATGTGTGGAAAATATTGCATTCCTGCATTTTGAACTCTGCTACTATCAGGCCATGGAATATGCCATTGCCCATGACATAAGGACCATAGAGGCAGGAGCCCAGGGAGGGCACAAGCTGGCCCGGGGTTACCTGCCCCGCATGACCCGTTCGATCCATTGGCTGCAAAACCCCTACCTGCACGAGGCGGTAAAGAATTACCTTGCGCACGAACGGGAAATTGTCATGCAGAACCGGCAGATTTTGATGGCCGGCACCCCGTTCAAATCATCAAACAATGATGATTGATACCATGATACCAGTACTGCATTTTTCAAAGGAGCGGTAAAAACCATGAACGAGAAAACAACCGGGGCCTACCGGGACGACAACATATTTGCCCTGATCCTTAAGGGGGAAATACCGGCCGTCAAACTGTTCGAAACTCCAGAATGTCTTGGCATCATGGATGCCTTCCCCCAATCAAGGGGCCATGCCCTGATAATTCCCAAAAAACCATCGCGCAATCTCCTGGATGCCAGGGTGGAAGAGTTGCAAAAAATCATGCCTGAAGTGCAAAAACTGGCCATAGCCATAAAAAAGGCCCTTGATGCCGATGGAATAAGAATAGCCCAGTTCAACGAAGCAGCGGCCGGGCAGACCGTGTTCCACCTGCATTTCCATATAATACCAGCCTATGAGGGGAAGGAAATCGGCAGGCACGCCAGCGAGATGGCCCCGGTTGAAGAACTTGAAAAGCTGGCAGAAAAAATCCGCGCCCAGTTGCCCTGAGCAGACTTGGGGTCAGCCATTGATTTGAAGCAGAAGCTTTTGTCCCGAGGTCCCTTGGGCAGAAACCGGTTTTTTGCATGAGAACTGGGGGCAAGGCTTTTTGCAAAAGATATTCGGTATCACGGGCTCCTGATCCTGTCTCTTATACA
>WFPQ01000044.1 GCA_015487515.1 Hyphomicrobiales bacterium
AAGAAAGGGCGGCAAAAAGGCTGTTCCACCTGCTTCCCGGTGACATGGGGCAAGAGCTTGAAGGCCTTTGGCAGGAGTTCGAAGCCATTGAAAGTCCGGAGGCCATGTTTGCCAGAACCATTGATCGCCTGCAGCCGTTTCTGCATAATTATTTTACCGATGGCCACATGTGGATAGAACACCATGTACGCGCCGAACAGGTGCGAAAGCGCCTCGAGATCGTTGCCAGGACTTCTCCCCTTCTGCATGAGCTTGTTGCCCGGATGATAGATGATGCGGTTGCAAGGGGGTTTCTGCTGGATGAACAACAGGTCTGACGGGGTGCCGGGTGGTCCAATTTGCCGGTTGACCAGTTGCCGGGCCCCCTGTTAGTTGAATGCCTCGCAGCGTTCCATTTTCAAGGAACTGAAAGACATTCCGGTGCGGCTGACCCAAGCAGGGGGCCAAGTCCGGAGTTGCCAGACGGTTCGGGCCAGCGGGCCCGGCTGGAAAAGCTGCCATTGTCATGTCTGAACAAGAGGTAGAAATGAAAATAATTGATTCTGAACATCTTGCATTCCCGCGCCATCTTGCACTGCTGTTGCCATGAGCGCGCCCCTTTCCCTGCCGCCTGATACCGGTATAATGCTGTGCGGTCATGGTTCGCGCAACCGGCTGGCAGTGGACGAATTTGCCACCCTGTCAAATCGTCTCAAATCGGCCATCCCCGGGGTTCCGGTGGAATATGGCTATCTCGAATTTGCCGACCCCGTCATTCATTCGGGTCTGGACAGGCTGCGCGCCGGCGGGGTCAGAAAGGTCCTGGCCGTTCCCGGCATGCTGTTTGCCGCCGGCCATGCCAAGAACGACATTCCCTCCGTTCTCAATACCTATGCGGCCAGCCATGACGGTTTTGAAATCGTCTATGGCAGGGAACTCGGGGTTGATCTGAAGCTGATCCGGGCTGCCGGCGAGCGCATAGGCGAGGCGGAAAGGGCTTCTTCAGGAAACATTTCGCGCCATGAAACCCTGCTGGTTGTGGTTGGCCGTGGCGCCTCGGACCCGGATGCAAATTCCAACGTTGCCAAGGTCATGCGCATGCTTTGGGAGGGCATGGGTTTCGGCTGGGGCGAGACTGCCTATTCCGGTGTGACCTTTCCCCTGGTCGCTCCGGCCCTTGACAGGGCCGCAAGGCTTGGTTTCCGACGCATTATCGTCTTCCCCTACTTTCTGTTCACCGGAATTCTGGTCAACAGGATCTATGATGCGGTTGATGAGGCGGCCGGAAAATTTCCCGACATCGAGTTTTTGAAGGCTCCATATCTTAACGATCATGACCTGGTGATAGAATCCTTCATTGAACGGCTTGGTGAAATAGAGACCGGGCAGAACCTCATGAACTGTTCCCTTTGCAAGTTCCGCGAACGGGTTCTTGGTTTCGAGGACGAGGTCGGAGCCGTTCAGCAGAGCCATCATCATCACGTTGAAGGAATAGGCGGCGGGCTGGAAAATTGTCCCTGCAAGGGGGATTGCGATGCCTCCTGCCGGGACGAGGAGTTCTGCCGGGTTCACGGCCTCGAGTTCACCCCCCTGCATGCCCACTCCCATGAACATGAGCATGAACATGAGCATGAACATGGTCATTCCCACTCCCATGATCACCACCACCACCCCTATCCCCATGCGGACCATCCCATGGGTCCCGTTACCCTGCCCCGGGTTCAGGGTCCCCGGGCCCGGGCTCTTAAAGGTGCTGAAAATGCTCCTGCAAAAAACGGTTCCGGGTGATCCTGCCATGCAATATCTGCGTGATCCGGCAGAAATCTACCGGGAAAGCTTTGCCATCATTCGGGCCGAGGCTGATCTTGCCCGTTTCGGGGAGGGGGAACGGGATCTGGTGATTCGCCTGATCCATGCCTGTGGCATGACCGATATCGTTGACGACCTGCAAATATCAGGGAATGCCATTGAAAAGGGCAGGAGTGCCCTTGCCTGCGGAGCTCCGGTCATTTGTGATGTGACCATGGTTGCCGGTGGGATAATCAGGAGCATGCTGCCCGCCGGCAACCAGGTTGCCTGTGGCCTTGAACTCAATGAAGCAAGGGCCTTTGCCCTTGAAAACTCCCATACCCGTTCGGCGGGGGGGTTTGAGGCTCTAAGGGAAAAGATTCCGGGTGCCGTGATTGCCGTGGGCAATGCCCCGACCGCCCTTTTCCACCTGCTGGAGATGGTCGGGTCCGGCCTGGCAAGTCCTGCCGTCGTTCTTGGATTTCCGGTCGGTTTTGTCGGGGCTGCCGAATCCAAGGCGGCCCTGGCGGCCAATGAACATGATATTCCATTCATCACCCTTGCCGGACGCCGGGGCGGATCGGCCTTTGCCGCTGCCGCCCTTAACGCCCTTGCCGCCGGACTGGACCCGTGAGCACCGGGGACATTAACACGGCTGATCCTGACATGCCGGGCCCGGACAAGACCGCCCCCTGGCTGCATGTCATCGGCATGGGCGTCAAGGGTCTTGACGGCCTGACCTCCGCGGCCGTGGATCTGATCGGCAGCGCCCCGTTTGTCATCGGGCCCCGGCGATTGCTGGATGCGTTGCCGCCTCTTGATAATGGCCGTGATTCCCAGGAAAGGGTGGAATGGATCCCTCCTTTTTCCGCCATGCTCGGTCAGATCGAGCAGAGAAGGGGCCGCCCGACCGTAATTCTTGCCAGTGGCGACCCCAACTGGTTTGGCATTGGCTCCTCCCTTGCTTCCCGTCTCGGGGATGCCGAATACTGTCTGCATCCCCATGTTTCCTCGTTCCAGCTGGCGGCGGCTCGCATGCACTGGCCCCTGCAGGATGTCGCAAAGATTTCCCTGCATGGGCGCCCGGTTGCTTCCCTGGCCAGGGAGCTTTATCCCGGAGCCAGGATTCTTGCCCTGACTTCCAACAATGAGACCCTTGCCCGGGTTGCCCGCCTGCTGGCTGTCAGTGGTTATCAGGGCTCGGGGATTCTTGTCCTGGAAAATCTTGGGTCCGAAAATGAGAGGAAAATATCATTTTCGGTTCCACAGGCATTGGATGCCGATGTCAATGATTTTCACGTGCTGGCGATTTCCTGTGTTCCTGAGCCCGGCAAGAAGCCCCTTCCCCTTGTTCCCGGCCTGCCCGGTTCTGCCTTTGAACATGACGGCCAGATCACCCGGCAACAGGTTCGCGCCATCACAATTTCTGCCCTTTCTCCATTTCCCGGGGCCCTGCTCTGGGACGTGGGGGCGGGCAGCGGCTCCATTGGCATCGAGTGGATGCGTGCGGTACCCCGGGCCCGGGCCATTGCTTTTGAAAAGAATCCTGCCCGGTGCGCCAACATTGAGATGAACAGGGAGCGTCACGGGGTTTCTGACCTGGAGGTGGTGGCGGGCCCGGCCCTTGAAAACATTGCCTGCCAGCCGGCCCCCGACGCCATTTTTCTGGGAGGGGGCGTAGCTGATGAAAAACTGTTTTCCGCCCTGTGGCATGCCCTGTCGCCCGGGGGCAGGCTGGTTGCCAACGGTGTGACGCTTGACGGTCAGTCTGCCCTTTTTAGGCGTCACAAGATCTATGGTGGTGAAATATGTTCCATTGCCATATCCTTTTCCGATTCCATTGGTTCCAGAGCCCTTTTGCGTCCCGGCCTGCCCGTTGTGCAATGGGTGGTTACAAAACCTCCTGCAACCGGAGAGGAGTTCTGAATGGGTGCTGTGCTTTATCTGCTGGGTGTCGGTCCGGGCGACCCTGACCTTTTGACTCTTGGGGGGGCAAGAATCCTTTCCCGTGTCGATGTGGTGGCCTATCCCAGGAAAAGAGGCGAAACCGGCTCGCTGGCCCTGCAGATCGCCGGTCCCCATCTGCGCCCCGGGGTGGAAGAACTTGCCATCGACCTGCCGATGGAAAAGGACCGCAATCCCGCCAGGGCCGCCTATGATGCGGGGGCCCGCCGGATTGCCGTCCATTTGAGGTCCGACAGGTCGCTGGCCTATCTTTGTGAGGGTGATCCGTTTTTTTATGGTTCTGCCATGTACCTGTTTTCCCGCCTTGCCGGCGGGCATGACGTGCGGATCATACCCGGGGTTTCTTCCATCGGTGCGGGAGCTGCGGCCGTCAAGCGCCCCCTGGCGGCCCGGAACGAAATCTTCAAGACCCTGCCCGCAACCCTTGACGATGTGACCCTGATGACTGAATTGAAAAGTGCTGATGCTGCCGCCATAATCAAGGTTGGCCGCCATTTCGGACGGATCAGGGACATTCTTGAGCAGACCGGCCATGCAGGGGGGGCCCGGCTGGTCGAATTTGCCAGCATGCCCGGGCAGAAGGTGCGCCCTGTCAGTGATGTCGGCAACGAGACCCTTCCCTATTTTTCCATGATCATTTGCAATCGCTCCGGGGAACCGTGGGGCGATGGGGAGAAAACCCCGTGAATTCCGGCTCCAGCGACCGCTCATCAGGGAACCGGTCCTCCGGGAACTTCAAGGCTGCTGGCCCCGGCTCCAGGGAGCCTGTCTCCAGGGATTTTGAAGGCAGGATCATGGTTGTTCATTTCACCGCCTCGGCCCGGGATACCGCTCGAAAAATTGCCTTGCTTCTTGGAGCCGATATTGCCGACCTTGGCAGCGGGCAAGACAGTGACAGCAAGGACAATGGCGGTAAAGGTGATAATTGCGGTTTCCTGCAGGACCTGTTCAGGGATGGCACCGGGATAATCGGGGTTTGTGCCAGCGGTATCCTGATGCGCCTGCTGGCCCCGGTACTGGACAAAAAGCATGATGAACCCCCCCTGCTTGCGGTTTCCGCAGATGGCGGCTTTGTGGTTCCCCTGCTTGGTGGCCACAGGGGTGGCAATGCCCTGGCCCGGCGCATTGCCGATGTCCTTGGTGGTCTTGCCGCCATTACCACTGCTTCCGATACCGTTGCCGGGTTTGCCCTTGATGATCCCCCCCCCGGCTATGTGCTGGCCAATCCCGACGCCGCCAAGGGGGCCATGGCCGCGGTTCTGAATGGGGAGGCCCTTGCGGTAAGTGGTAATGGAAAATGGCTGCTTGAGGCAGGCTATGAAACAAGCAGTTCCGGACGCATAAAGGTCATCGTTTCGGAATTTGCCCGCCCCGGCCACTGGGACGGGGAAAGCCTGCTATATCATCCGGCAACTCTCGTGGCCGGTGTCGGCTGTGCCCGCGGAACCGGGGCCGATGAAGTGATCGGGCTGGTGCAAAGATCCCTTGCCAGCGCGCAACTGTCGCCCGAAAGCCTTGCGGCCCTTGCCACCATAGACATCAAGAGCGACGAGGCTGCCCTGCATGAAGCGGCCGAACATTTTGCAGTGCCGCTAAAGCTGTTTTCTCCCGCTCAACTGGCCGCCAATGCCAGAAGGGTTCCCAATCCCTCCCCGGTGGTCATGGAGGAAACCGGCACCCCATCGGTGGCCGAGGCCGCTGCCCTGTTTGCCGGAGAACTGCTGGTGGAAAAACAAAAGACCGCCAATGCCACCTGTGCCATTGGCCGTTCTGAAATGCCGGTCGACCTGGCCGGTTTTGGCCATGATCCCGGTTGTCTGCACCTGGTTGGCATAGGGCCCGGTTCCCCGGATCAAAGAACCATTGACGCTGTCAGGGCATTGCGGGATTGCAGGCACTGGGTCGGCTATTCCCTCTATCTGGACCTGATTGCCGACCTGCACCTGTCCCAGCATCAGCACCGGTTCGGACTGGGGGACGAGGAAGAGCGGGTCCGCTTTGCCATGGAACTGGCGGCAAAGGGCAGCAATGTTGCCCTGGTCTGTTCCGGCGATGCCCAGATTTATGCCATGGCCTCGCTGGTATATGAACTGATGCAGGCAGAGGGCAGGCGGGCCGTTTCAGCGGCCGCAAGGCGCCTGCAGGTGATCAGCCATCCCGGAATTTCGGCCCTGCAGACGGTTTCGGCCAAGGCCGGGGCCCTGCTGGGCCATGATTTTTGCGCCATTTCCCTTTCCGATCTTCTGACCCCCCGCAAGGACATAAAGAACCGTCTGCTGGCGGCGGCCAGGGGGGATTTCGTTACCGCCCTTTACAATCCGCGTTCCCGCCGCCGCACGGAATTGCTGGAAATGGCAAGGGAGCTTTATCTGCAGCATCGCCCCCCCGACACCCCGGTGCTGGTGGGCACCAATCTCGGGCGCAGGGGAGAAAGCCTGAACATCACCACCCTTGAGGCATTCGAGCCGGAAAAAGTTGACATGCTGACCATAGTCCTGTTTGGCTCTTCCGCCTCCAGGAGTTTCATGCGGGGGAACGGCCGGGTGGCTGCCTTTACCCCAAGGGGCTATGCCGGCAAGGGCTCAGAGCCGGGCGGAGTTGAATGAATGCAGGGTCGGGACAGGTCATGAGCGTATATTTCATCGGTGCCGGACCCGGTGCCCCCGACCTGATAACCGTTCGTGGCCAAAGGCTGATAGAGAGTTGCAAGACCTGCCTTTATGCCGGCTCGCTGGTGCCGGGGGAGATAGTTGCAAGGGCCCCGGATGACGCCCTGGTCCTGGATACGGCCCCCATGCACCTGCAGGAGATCATTGACCACATGGTTGCCGCCCACGACAGGGGCGAGGACGTGGCCCGGGTTCATTCGGGCGATCCTTCGATCTACGGGGCAATAGGCGAACAGATGCAGGCCCTGAGGGACCTTGATATTTCCTTTGAGATCGTTCCCGGGGTTCCCGCCTTTGCTGCCGCTGCCGCCGGCATCGGGGCCGAGCTGACCCTGCCCGGCGTCGCCCAGACCATAGTGCTCACCAGGACTTCTGGCAAGGCTTCCGCCATGCCTGACGGGGAGCGGCTTGAAATGCTGGGCCGTTCCGGGGCCACCCTTGCCATTCACCTCTCCATTCGCAATCTCTCTTATGTCAGGCGTGAACTGACCCCCTTTTACGGGGAGGACTGTCCGGTGATCATTGCCTATCGTGTCACCTGGCCCGACGAGAAATTCATAGTAACGAATCTGAGCGAGATGGCAAAAAGGGTCAGGGAACACAAGATTACCCGCACCGCCCTGATTCTTGTCGGCCGGGTCTTTGAGGACAGGCGGATAACTCCCAGTTCGCTCTATGATTCGGGCTTTGCCCATATATTGCGCAACCAGGGGAAAAAGCGTGACCGGGTACCGGGAGACGGAAACTGAGTCAGGGCCTTTTTAAGGTCTTTTAGGCAGGTGACTTCGCGGGCCGGGGGCAGGGGTGGCCTTGAGATCATTATTACCTGTATGCGCATCATGAAGGCGGCTTCCAGCTTGGCGCAGGTTTGTTTTCCTCCCGAATCCTTGGAAACCAGGTGGGTTATGGATTCCCGTTTCATAAGGTCCAGTTCCCCGGCTGTTTCGTAAGGGGGGCGCTGCTGAATGGCCGAGAAGTTTTCCGGCAGTTCGAATTGGGGTTTTTCTATCGAGCGTACCACGAAGCGCAGGTCGGGACGGGTCAGGAACGGCTCCAGCCCCTTGCGGCCCACGGTCAGCAGAACCGTCGATCCCGAGGGGATTATTTCTGCGGCCTGGTTTTTTGAATCGACCCGCCACCAGTTGGCCCCTTCCCTTTCTTCGAAAGGCTCCCTGGTGATTCTGATCAGGGGAACCTTGGCCTTTTCGGCCGATATGACCGCGCTGGCCGACATCCTTGCGGCAAAGGGATGGGTGGCATCTATCAGGAGGTCGATTTCATTGGTCCTGAGATAGGTGGAAAGCCCGTCAGGCCCGCCAAAACCGCCGGTGATCAGTTTTCCCCTGGGTCTCTTTGGGGATCTGGTTGCCCCGGCCATGGCCGTGGTCACCTTGTAGTTTTGTCCATGCAGGTATTCTGCCGCTTCAAGGGCCTCTTGCGAGCCTCCGAGGATCAGGATTTTCACGGCGGATGTTCCCCTTTATTTCGCCTTGCTGCTGTCCGCGATTATTCTTTGATCCCGGTCAACTATTATTATGTTTACGCTTGTTCTGGTGTCTTTCAAGATGGCCCTTGCCCTGTTTTCGGCCCTTTTTGCGATCAGGGCTGCAAGGTTTGTCCCCGCTTTCGTTCCTGCCTGCAATATTTCATGGGCCGTATTGGCCCCAAGGGCCAGTTCCAGGGTTTTTTCATCGGCTCCTGCTTCTTTGAGCAGTCCGGCCAGCCATTCCATATCTACCCGGGAGCGGGCCGAATGCAGGTCCATGGCCCCGTTGGCCAGCTTGCACATCTTGGCAAAGCCTCCCGCGATGCTTGTTCTTGGCACCGGGTTCTTGCGCAGATATTTCAGCATGCCCCCGGCAAAATCCCCCATGTCGATGAAGGCCTGTTCGGGCAGGTCCAGGTATTTTTTTACGCCGGTCTCGGAATTTCTTCCCACCACGCCGACCACGTGGGTTATTCCCATGGCCCGGGCCACGTCGATACCCTTTTGTATGGAATGTATCCAGGCCGAGCACGAATAGGGAATAACGATTCCACTGGTTCCCAGTATGGAAATTCCCCCCAGGATTCCAAGGCGGGGGTTCCAGGTTTTTTCAGAGATTTTTTCTCCATCAGGCACGCTGACGGTCACCACCATGTCGGCACGCTTCCCGTGGCGGGCGCAGGTTTCTTTGATTACTCCTGCAATCATCTGGCGCGGAACCGGATTGATTGCCGCTTCTCCCACATCTATGGGCAGGCCCGGTTTCGTTATTGTTCCCACCCCGTTTCCGGCGGTAAAAGAAATGCCGCTTCCATTTTTCCCGGGGGATATCCGCACCATGATCATCGCCCCATGGGTCACATCGGGATCATCTCCCGCATCTTTTATTATTCCGGCTTCGGCAAAATCCTTGCCTTTCCTTTCATGGGCCAGGGCGAATTTCGGTTTTTGGCCGCCGGGCAGTGTTATCTCCACCGGATCTGCAAATTCTTCGCCCAGCAGGGCGGCCACGGCCGATTTTGCCGCTGCCGTGGCACAGGCTCCCGTGGTCCAGCCGCGCCGCAGGGCGGTTGCCGGTTTTTCCGGGGTTTTTTTGGATTCTTCCATTCGGCTCTTATACACTCTGCTGCCTTCAGTTCAAAATATGGCCGCTGCCGAAATTGTGTTATCGGTTGAATTTATTTGATTCTGTTTCACAAGGGTTATGCT
>WFPQ01000045.1 GCA_015487515.1 Hyphomicrobiales bacterium
CGGTATGCTTGAAAACGATTCTGCACAGATCATAAAGCCTTTGCAGGCCGAACTTTTCCTCGTGAACGGCAATCTGGAAAACGCTGTCGGCGGAAGTGTAGAATATGGGCTTGCCGGTGCGCACGTGCTCCTCGCCAAGTTCCTCGATTATTTCGGTGCCCGAGGCATGCTTGTCACCCAGGATTCCAGGCAATTCGGCTTCCTCTATTATGGCCTCGATCATCTCCTGGGGAAATGCGGGCTCGATATCGGGGAAATAACCCCAGGTGAACGGCACCGGCAGTCCGGCTATCTCCCAATGGCCCGATGGAGTGTCCTTGCCCACGGAAATCTGACGGCCGACCCCCCAGATTCCACCCTGGGGGTTGCTGTCCAGATTCGGAGGAACGGTGCCGCAAGACAATTCCACCGCCGCACCAAGACCAAGCTTGTTCAGATTTGCAACATTTAAGGGGCCGGAGCGCAATCCTTCAATGTCGCAGGAACCCTCGGCGCAGGCCTGGGCAATATGCAGGACCGTATTGGCCCCCGCATCGCCAAAATCCGCAGCATCAGGTGCCCCCCCGATACCGACACTGTCAAGAACACAAATGATCGCCCTTGGCATCACCCCCCCCTTCGATCATAATCAAACCGGACCTGGTCAGTGGTGGCCGGCAATGGTCATTTGTCAACCTGCTCCATAATGATGGGACCGTCCGCTGGCGTCCCGTCAAACTCGAATACCTCGTTCAGTATCCGGCGAGCCCGCGATACACCGTCTTCGTCAAGGGCATGGACCCGGGCCACCGGAATGTCCCGGTCAACATGGTCTCCGATCATGGCCAGGCGGTCAAAACCGACCCTTAAATCAATATTGTCATCAGGCAAGGTACGGCCACCGCCAAGCTCGACGACGGCCATGCCGATTTTCATGGTATCCATGGAGCTTATTTTTCCACCCTTTTCAATGAAAACATCACGGATTACCGGTGCTGGGGGCAAATATGCACCCATTTTTTCAACAAAATCACCCGGACCGCCAAGCAAGGAAACCATCCGGGAAAATTTTTCCAGGGCCCGGCCCGATTCAAGGGCATCCCCGGCCATGGCCAGTGCCCCCTGGACATCATGGCAGCGCCCGGCCATGACCAGGGCCCTGGCAGCCAGTTGCAGGGTCACTTCCTCAAGACGTGAATCGACAAATTTCCTGTTCAGGAATTCCACCGCATTTTTCATTTCCAGCCCGTTCCCGGCTGCCGAGGCCAGCGGCTGGTTCATGTCGGTGACAAGGGCCGAGGTCTTCATGCCGGCCCCGTTTGCAACCTTTACAAGGGATCCGGCCAGCTCCCTTGCCTCCTCAAGGGTCTTCATGAAGGCGCCGGAACCGCACTTGACATCCAGAACCAGAACATCAAGACCGGCGGCAAGCTTCTTTGAAAGGATGGAAGCGGTTATGAGGGAAACATTTTCGACGGTCGCGGTCACGTCGCGCAGGGCATAAAGGGCCCGGTCGGCCGGGGCAAGGTTATCCGTCTGCCCGATTATGGCACAGCCAGCCTCCCTGACGGTCTTGCGAAACAGCCCGGTGTCCGGACTCGTGCAATAGCCGGGGATGGAATCAAACTTGTCCAGGGTGCCACCGGTATGGCCGAGGCCGCGCCCCGAGATCATGGGCACGTAAACACCGCAGGCGGCAAGAACGGGAGCCAGCACAAGGGAGACATTGTCCCCGACCCCGCCGGTGGAATGCTTGTCAACCACCGGCCCGTCCAGATCAGACCAGTCGAGCACATCGCCGCTGTCGCGCATGGCCATGGTCAGGGCAATCCGTTCATCAATGTCCATCTGCCGGAAATATACGGCCATGGCAAAGGCCGCGGCCTGGGCATCGGAAACACGGCCCCTGGTAAAACCATCCATGAAGCGGGAGATTTCCTCCGCCGAAAGCTTTTTGCCATCGCGCTTTCTTGCAATCACCTGCTGGGGAAGAAATACCATTTAACAACACCGCCATTCTTGGTCATGAACCATGAAATCAGACCCCGTAGGGAATCCAGACATTCTTGATCTGGGTGGCCTTCTGCAAAAAATAATCCCCGTTGAATATGTTTTCATCCAGCCAGTTCAGATCCCGGCCATTACTGGTCCAGACCTGTTTCAGATTGCCAACGGAAAGGCTTTCAACCAGTTTGGACCCCTCCCCGTCACCGGCGAACCAAAGGGAATCCACACCATCATGGCCGGCCAGGGTTTCAGCAAGAACCCGGCTCTGTCCGGTAACGATATTGATGACGCCGGCAGGCACGTCGGAGGTTTCGATGACCTGGTAAAAGTCGGTCATTGCAAGGGGAGCCGTCTGGCTTGGAACCAGAACAACACAATTGCCCATGGCAATGGCCGGGGCCAGCATGGAAACCGAAGCCAGCAGGGCATGATCCTGCGGAGCCATGATGCCAATGACCCCCATGGGCTCGACCATGGCGGCGGCAACGGCGCGGATCGGCACATCGTGCACTGCCCCGTCATATTTGTCGGCCCAGCCGGCAAAGGCAAACAGGCGCCTGATGGAAAGGTCCACCTCCCTCCTGGCTTCCGATGGACCAAGGCCGTTCATCTGACGCAGGCGATCGGCAAACTCCTTGCGGCGATAATCGAGATTTTCGGCCAGGTAAAACAGGATCTGGGCCCGCAGATGAGCCGGCTTCGATCCCCAGCCAAGGCCCTTTCTGGCCGCTTCGACCGCGTTCCTGATATCCTTGCGGTTGCCATCGGCCACAGCGCCGACCAGGCTGCCATCGACCCCGAAAACCTGACGGGAATAACCGCTGTCGCCCCGGGCCTGCCTGCCGCCGACATAATTCTTTGCGGTGCGGTCAATGCCCGACAAGATCTCGACCCGGCCGGTTTTACCGGCCGGCGTTGCAGCGCACGGCTTCAGCCCGGCCTCCCAGGACGGTTTCAGATAGGAAACCATACCCTCGGCCCCCCCTTCGCGACCAAAGCCGCTTTCCCTGTAACCACCAAAACCGGCAGAAGCATCCATCTGGTTGGTGCAGTTTATCCAGACTATGCCCGACTTTATCCTTGGGGCAATATCAAGGGCCAGGTTGATGTCCTGACTCCATATGGAGGCGGCAAGGCCATAGCGGGTATTGTTGGCAAGGGCCACGGCCTCATCGGGGGTGCGAAAGCTCATGGCTGTCAGAACCGGCCCGAAAATCTCCTCGGCCACCAGTGAATTGGCCGGAGAGACGCCGGTGACAAGGGTCGGCTTCAAAAAACAGCCGGTGGCGGGAACTTCCAGGTCGGGCTGATAGATGGTGGCCCCTTCCCGCCTGCCCTTATCCAGCATTTTTTCAATTCTGCTTACCTGGACAGGATCAACCAGCGCCCCCATGTCCACGGACTTGTCAAGCGGATCGCCAACGCGCAACCTGTCCATCCGGGACTTCAGCTTTTGCATGAAGGCCTGCTCTATACCCTCGTGGACCAGGAGCCTTGAGCCGGCACAACAGACCTCGCCCTGGTTGAACCAGATGGCATCCACCAGGCCTTCAACGGCGCTGTCCATGTCGGCATCCTCGAAAACCAGATAGGGACTCTTGCCACCGAGTTCGAGCGAAAGCCCCTTGCCGGTGCCGGCGGTGGCCCTGCGTATGATCCTGCCCACTTCGGTGGAGCCGGTAAAGGCAATCTTGTCCACATCAGGATGCTCGACCAAGGCCGCTCCGGTGTCTCCCTCTCCGGTAACTATGTTGACCACACCGGCAGGCAAGCCGATCTGGACACAGACCTGCGCAAACAAAAGAGCAGTCAGGGGAGTGAATTCGGCCGGTTTCAAAACCAGGGTATTGCCGGCAGCAAGGGCCGGGGCGATTTTCCAGGCCAGCATCAGAAGCGGGAAATTCCACGGAATGATCTGCCCGCAAACCCCGTAGGGCCGGTAATCCCTGAACCTGTTTTCAAGATTCTGGGCCCATCCCGCATGATGATAAAAATGGCGAATGGCCAGGGGAATGTCGGCATCGCGGCTTTCACGGATGGGCTTGCCATTGTCCATGCTCTCAAGCACCGCAAACAGCCTGGAATTCTTTTGCAACTGACGGGCAATGGCATAAAGATATCTTGCCCGTTCGAACCCGCCAAGAGCCTGCCAGGCGGGAAGGGCGGCCCGGGCAGCCCTTACGGCCCTGTCCACATCCCTGCTGCTGCCATTGCTTATTCTTGCCAGTTCTTCACCCGTGGCCGGGTTGACGGTGGCAAGGCCGTTCTCGTGAGGGGCGAATTCACCGTCGATGAAATGGCCGAACCGGCGTGAATTTTCATCCAGCCAGCCATTGGCCATATCTGCCGCCTCCGGAGCCGGGCCATAATCCAGACTTGCAAAAATTTCAGGAATGTTCATTTCCAATCTCATCTCAAGGGGCCAGGGGCCATGTTGCAATCCGGCGCCACGCCGGGGGCACAGACGTTCAAACCATGGGCTGGCGATAATCAACAGCATAACGGCCGGTGGCCTGATGTTCGAGCTGACGCTCTATGTCGGTAAGCAAAGAAGAAGCACCAAAACGGAACAGGTGGGGCTGCAGCCATCTCGTCCCCAGTTCCTCTTTCACCAGGGCCATGTAGACAAGGGCGTCCCTGGCCGAAGAAATGCCCCCGGCCGGCTTGTAGCCGATGGCAATGCCCGTGCGCTGATAAAAATCACGGATCATGCGGATCATGGCCAGGGATGTGACCAGGTTGGCATTGACCTTCTCCTTGCCGGTGGAGGTCTTTATGAAATCGGCCCCGGCCAGCATGCAGACAAGAGAAGCCCTTGCCACATTGGTCTGGGTTGCAAGTTCGCCCGTGCCCAAAATAGTTTTCATGTGGGCATCGCCGCAGGCCTTGCGAAAAGCCTTCATCTGCTCATAAAGCCCCTGCCAGTCACCCAGGAGAACCTGTGAGCGCTCAATGACGATATCAATCTCCCTGGCGCCGGCCTCCACCGAGGCCCTGATCTCGCGCAGGCGTATATCAAGGGGGGTCAGACCATGGGGAAAGGCAGTGGAAACCGCCGCCACCGGAATACCGGTTCCCTCAAGGGAACTGACGGCCGTTGCAACAAAATTGTGATAGACACAAACTGCTCCTGGTCTTATGGGCAGGTCATCGGCCCCCAGCGCCTGCAGGATATCCGGACGCACCGGCTGCCTTGCCTTTGCACAAAGGCGGCGCACCCTGCCGTCCGTATCGTCGGAATTAAGGGTGGTAAGATCAATCAGCGTTATGGCCCGTAGCAGCCAGGCTGCCTGGTACTGCTTCTTTACCGTGCGGCGGGCACCAATGGTCGCGGCCCGGCGTTCCAGGGCAGAAAGATTCATGGAAATGGAATCGATCCAGTCCGCATCCAGTTCAAAACCGGGATTGCGCCGGGCGGAAACGATGTCCCCTGGTTCCTCATCGCCGGAATCCTGGTCTTGATAATCCTTGGATTTCAATTCAACCGCC
>WFPQ01000046.1 GCA_015487515.1 Hyphomicrobiales bacterium
ATAATTTGCCGGGGTCGTGCAATTGGCCACCTGCATGTTGTCCTCGGCACAAAGCTGCAGGAACCTTTCCAGCCGGGCCGAAGAATGTTCCGGCCCCTGCCCCTCATAACCGTGGGGCAGCAACAGCACCAGGCCGCTCATGCGGAACCATTTCTGCTCCCCCGAGGAAATGAACTGATCGATCACCACCTGGGCCCCGTTGGCAAAATCCCCGAACTGTCCCTCCCAGATGGTCAGCGCATTGGGCTCGACCAGCGAATAGCCATATTCGAACCCCAGCACCGCCTCTTCGGAAAGCATGGAATTTATAACCTCATAGCGTCCCTGATTCTTGGATATGTGATTGAGAGGTGTGTAAAACTCCCCGGTCTTCTGGTCGGAAATCACCGAATGGCGCTGGGAGAATGTGCCCCGTTCACAATCCTGCCCGCTAAGGCGCAACGGATGGCCCTCGTCAACAAGGGAACCAAAGGCCAGGGCCTCCCCCGTGGCCCAGTCTATGCCCTCGCCCTTTTCTATGGCCGCCCTGCGGTTTTTCATGAACCGGACTATTGTCCTGTGGGCATTGAAATCTTCCGGGATCGTTGTCAGGGCCTTGCCGATCGACTTCAGCCTGTTGATATCGACCCCGGTATTTCCCCGCCTTGGCCCTTCGGCATCGGCGATCTTGAGCTTTTTCCACGCCCCGTCCAGCCAGTCCGCCTTGTTGGGACGATAATCTTCACCCCCGGCAAACTCCACCTCCAGCCTGGCCCGCCAGTCGCTCTTCATGGTTTCCACCTCGGCGGCGCTGACAATGCCCTCCCCGATCAGTTTTTCCGAATAGATTTCCAGCGTGGTCTTGTGCGATCTTATCTGCTGATACATCAGGGGCTGGGTGAAGGAGGGCTCGTCCCCCTCATTATGGCCGAACCGGCGATAGCAGAACATGTCGATGACCACCGGTTTGCCGAACTTCTGCCGGTATTCCGTTGCCACCTTGGCTGCAAACACCACCGCCTCCGGATCATCCCCGTTCACGTGGAAGACCGGCGCCTCTATCATCTTTGCCACGTCGGTCGGATAGGGCGAGGAACGCGAATATATGGGAGACGTGGTAAAACCTATCTGGTTGTTGACCACGAAATGAATGGACCCCCCGGTCCTGTGCCCCTTCAATCCCGAAAGGCCAAAACATTCGGCCACCACTCCCTGCCCGGCAAAGGCCGCATCCCCGTGCAGGAGCAGCGGCAGCACCACGTGCCGGTCCGTCAGGGTGGTATCGGTTACAAACCGCCCATCGATGGCGGAATGCTGATCCTGCTTGGCCCGCGCCTTGCCCAGCACCACCGGATTGACTATTTCCAGGTGCGAGGGGTTTGCGGTCAGGGAAAGATGCACATTGTTGTCGTCAAAGGCCCGGTCCGAAGAAGCCCCCAGGTGATATTTCACATCCCCCGAACCCTCCACGTCGTCCGGATAATAGGCTCCCCCCTTGAACTCGTGGAACAATGCCCGGTGGGGCTTGCCCATGACCTGGGTCAAAACATTCAGGCGCCCCCTGTGGGGCATGCCAAGCACTATGTCCTTGACCCCCAGCGCCCCGCCCCGCTTGATGATCTGTTCAAGGGCCGGGATCAGACTCTCGCTGCCATCCAGCCCGAAACGCTTGGTACCCGTATACTTGATGTCGAGAAACCTCTCGAAACCCTCGGCCTCGACCAGCTTGTTCAGGATTGCCCTTTTCCCTTCCGGGGTAAAGGTTATTTCCTTGTCCGGCCCCTCGATCCTCTCCTGCAGCCAGCTCTTGGCCACCGGGTCGGAAATATGCATGAATTCCACGCCAAGGGTGGAACAGTAGGTGCGCTGCAGGATTTCCACCATCTGGGAAATGCTGGCATATTCCAGCCCCAGCATGTTGTCGATGAATATCTGGCGCGAATAGTCCTCTTCCGAAAAGCCGTAAGACCTGGGATCCAGTTCCGGGGCTGCGGCCTTCTTCTGCAATTTTAGCGGATCAAGATCCGCATGCAGATGCCCGCGTATCCGGTAGGCCCGGATCATCATTATCGCCCTGATCGAATCCCTGCTGGCCCGGGCCACATCGTCTATGCTTACCTTTTCACCCGTCGAGCCGGCTTTCCTGATCGCCGCATCGGCAGCCTTTGCCGCCGCTTCTGCCCAGTCCCCATCGATCGACGAAACCATCTCCCCACCCGGAGTTGGCGGCCAGTCTCCCCGCCCCCAGCTGGCCCCCCTGGCCGCTGCCATGGCTTCTTCGGGCGCATCCCCCAGTGAATTGAAAAAACCGGCCCACGTTTCATCCACCGAACCCGGATCCTGCCTGAACCTTGCATAAAGCTCTTCCACGTAAGAGGCATTGCCCCCGTAAAGGAAAGAAGTAGATAAGAACTCCAAGTTCTCTTCCTGTCTTTTCATCTCGATAATGCAGGCGGAAAACCCCGCCTATTCCCTTCTGGGCCTGGGGCCAGTTTTACCATTTACTCCGACTGTTTTTTCAGGCTTCCCTTAGGATTTTGTTAACAATGAAAACAAGAGCGGCCAGACAGCCCTTTTCAACATCATTCTTTCAAGGCCCGGTTTTCAGAGCCATGCCATGGTCCAGGCCCGTCCTTTTCCAAAAAGATCAGAGC
>WFPQ01000047.1 GCA_015487515.1 Hyphomicrobiales bacterium
AGCCAGGGAAATGCGGCTGGCCCCGGACATGGCGGCAAGCAGGCCGGAAAAGTCTTGCAGATCCCGGATGACCCCGGCGCCTCCCTGGCGGCTTTCATTATCATCGCCCTCATCGCCGCCGGCATTTGAAAGATCAAGGAACATATCGGCAGTGTCGGGGCGCCGGGCCACCATGACCGTCATCAGCCGGTACTTGTCCAAAAGCCCAAAGATGGTTTCCTTGTGCAGGGCAAGAATCTGGCTGGAACGCAATTCCAGTTCGGCCCGGGCCCTGGCAGAAGAATATTCCCCGACAATAAATGCCACCATTGCGCCAACAAGCAATGTTGCGGTGACCAGGAGCAAAACCTGGCGTTCAAAACGTCTTTTTAAGGCTGCCTTGTTCAAATGGGACATTATTATCTTGCGCTGGCATAAGATCAAGATCTGATTACCATGGCGGCGAACAGGACAAGAACCCGTAAAATCCGGTTAACCATTTCTGCCCCTTAGCCATTGCAGCCACTTAGCCATTGCATCCCCTGGAGAAAATAAAATGCAGGAAAATTCAGATGCCAAATATGTGGCGCTCCTGAGAGGAATTAACCTTGGCAAACGCAACATCAGGATGGATGAACTCAGGGCAGTTTTTATAGAGCCTGGCTTCACGTCGGTGCAAACGGTACTTGCCAGCGGCAATGTGATATTTGCCTCCACAAAAATTCCAAATTCGGAAAAATTGCAAACGGCATTAAAGCAAAAATTCGGTTTTGAAATCGGGGTGGTTCTGCGCAGCATCGCTCAATTGCAAACCCTAATGGAAAGGCAACCATTTGCAAAATATGAAGCCGATAAAAATACCAGATTCTATGCAGTTTTCAGTTCAAAATCCATAGGGATGCCCTTGCCACCACACGCAGCATTGCAGGAGATTTCGACCTGGTTGAAATTGCTCAAAAGGAATTTTTTGGTGGCCTTCAGGCAAAAAAACGGGCGATCTGGCGCCGGGATGGATGGAATAGAAAAGCTTTTCAAACAACAATTGATTACCACTCGCAACTGGAACACTGTTGAAAAAATACTAGACAAGGCAAACAGTTAGAGGGCTTGAATATGCTGCACGTGCTTGGCTCGATAAACCTGGACATGATTGCAACCGGTCAGCGACTGCCGATCGCCGGCGAGACGGTTTTTGGCAGGGATTTCATAACGGCACCGGGAGGAAAGGGAGCCAACCAGGCGCTGGCAGCGGCCCGGGCCGGAGGGAATGTCAGGATGTTCGGAGCCATCGGCAACGACCGGTTCGGCCCCCTGGCGCTGGAAAACCTTGCAAAGGCCGGTGTGGGACTTGGCGGAGTCAAAAGACCAAAGGAAAATACCGGCATAGCACTGATAATGGTCGATGGACGAAGTGAAAACATGATAATGGTGGTTCCCGGGGCCAATTCCCTGGTTGATGAAAGAACCGCCCTTGAATGTATCGACCTGATGACAGGTTCCGATCACCTGGTGATGGTGCAGGAAATTCCACCCTCCGCAATAAGGGCGGCATTAAGGGCAGCCAGGACAAGGAACATCACTTCGATACTGAACATCGCCCCGGCCATAGCCCAGACCCGGGAACTGGCAGTGCTGGCCGACATCGTCATTGCCAACCAGAGCGAAATCCTGCACCTGCTGGACATGGAAATCAGGGAACATGCATGGGCGGATGTTGAACGGGGTGCTGCCCGATGGGCTGGCAGTAATGAAAGGGTCCTGGTCGTGACCCGTGGGAAAGGAGGAGCGGTCGCATTCTGCAAGAATGAAAGGATTGAAATAGCTGCCCCGAAGGTCGAAGCGGTCGATACGGTTGGGGCCGGAGACAGTTTTTGCGGATACCTGGCCGCAGGACTTGACGGGGGCATGGACCTGGAAACCGCCATCCGGCACGGGGTTGTTGCCGGGGCCCTTGCATGCACGAAACCTTCGGCCCAGGGAGCCATACCCCATATGAATGAGGTCAAAAAAGCCATGGCAACTTGAAATTGCTGCCTGCAATGCCATATTTGTTGCGGCGGGGTTTTTGTGCCCCGCATGCAATGCCGGTGCCGCCTGGCGGGCCGGTATGTTTGCATAGTTGCTTGAACAACAAGGACCTGACAAATGACCAGACTTTCTCTGCTTTCCGCCCCCTTCATGCTCGGTTTCGAGAGTTTTGAGGAGCGCATAGACCGCCTGTCAAAATCGGCGGATGGCTACCCTCCCTACAACATCGAACGGCTGGCCGATGAAAACGGGGCTGAAATCTACAAGATAACCATTGCCGTTGCCGGATTTTCCAGGGATGAACTCAAGATAGTATCCGAGGATACCCAGTTGCATGTGTCCGGCGATCACAAAAAAAGCAAGGACCGGGTCTTCCTGCACCAGGGAATTGCCACAAGACAATTCAAGCGCTCTTTTCTGCTCGCCGATGGCATGGAGGTAACGGGAGCCACGCTGAACGAGGGAATATTGAGCATAGACGTGGAACGCCCCCTGCCCCAGAAAGTTTTCCGGACGATTGAAATAGCAACCGGTGATGGAGTAACTTCCTGACATGCAGAACAAAACCAGGGGTTTTGAACAACAGGTCAGAACCAGCGGTAAGGCCATGATTAACAGCAAGGAAAATTCTTTGCGCAATCTGAGCGCCGACGAATTCGCCGCCCTTGGCGGAGAGGATACGGTCTTCGTGCGCTCGATCACCGCAAGGGAACTGGCAAGATTCCTGCCCGAAGCAAAAACCATGCCCGGAGACCTCAAATTCCAGATGGTCATGGCCGCAAACGGATCTCCCATATTGGTGACCGACAGCCAGGTGGCGCTTTCGGACTGGTTCGAACAGAACGACTTCGACCAGGTTCAAAGGCACTGAGTCCGGACCCGGGAAGCCAAAAATCCGGCCTGCCACCCACATGGCAGGGGCGGCCGTGGGCGGCCACGGAATATCCGTGGAGCGGACCCTGCCGGTCTGCCGGGGGGCAGCGTTTGCCAAAACCATGACATGGTGAATTATCGGTAAGTGCTAACCATTAATTAACCAAATCAACTCAAAATTGCACCTGGTTTGGGCACCATGGTGGTTATCGTGACGATTCTTGCCCATACCCAGAGCCAGTTCCGATTTCAGGGGCGTTCCTTTCTTGCCTTCGTGATTTTTCCCACAGCACCGATCGGCCGCTGGCTGAACGATCTTGAGAAATGGGTGAATGAAAGCCCCGGGTTTTTTGCTGAAAAACCCCTAATGGTCGATTTTTCGAAAGTCTCGCCGGAACGGGATGAATTCAATTCGCTGCTGGCCTATTTCCAAAGCAACAAGTTCCGCCTGATTGCGGTGGAAAACATAGACCCCGCATGGCTTCCCCGGGATCTTCTGCCCCTTCCCGGGGGCAGGCACCGCCAGGAAATCGAAGCCGCAAAAAAGCAATCCCCCATCAGCGGCAATGCAAATTCTCATGGCAGGGGAACTGTCAATTCCCTCATGCTGAACAGTCCGGTTCGCTCGGGGCAGGAAATATTTTTTCCCGCCGGCGATATCAGCGTGACCGGATCCGTGGCCTCGGGGGCAGAGATAATAAGCGGCGGTTCGATACATGTCTATGGAGCCCTGCGCGGACGGGCCATTGCCGGCTCCGACGGAAATGAAAAAGCCAGGATCTTCTGCTCGAGCCTTGAAGCCGAACTGGTGTCCATCGCCGGGTTTTACAAGTCGGCACCGGACATCGACCCGGACCTGTTTGGCAGGCCCGTGCAGATATGGCTGCAGGACAACCTGATTTTATTGAAAGCAATGGAGTAAGCACATGGCAGAAAAAAAACCGGCCACAACCGTAGTGGTGACTTCGGGAAAGGGGGGGGTTGGAAAAACCACGTCCACTGCCGCCATCGGAGCGGCCCTGGCCATGGAAGGGCAACGAGTCGTGGTCGTGGACTTTGACATAGGATTGAGAAATCTCGACCTGATGCTGGGGGCCGAAAGAAGGGTTGTCTATGACCTGATCAATGTAATCCAGGGAACGGCCAACCTGTCCCAGGCCCTTATCCGTGACAAGAAGCTGCATGGTCTTCACCTGCTGGCCGCATCCCAGACCCGGGACAAGAATGCCCTGACTGAAAAAGGCGTGGCAATGATAATGGGCGAATTGCGCAGCCGGTTCGACTGGGTAATTTGCGACAGCCCGGCCGGAATCGAGCGTGGCGCGGTCATGGCCATGAAACATGCCGACGCCGCCATCATAATCGCCAATCCGGAAATTTCCTCGGTCAGGGATTCCGACCGGATCATAGGCTTGCTGGATGCCAAGACCGAACGGGGAAAAAGAGGGCAGGAAATGGAAAAACACCTGCTTATAACCCGGTATGACACGGCCCGCACAAAAACCGGAGAAATGCTGGGGATCGATGATATAGCAGACATATTGTCCATACCCGTGCTGGGGGTGGTGCCGGAAAGCAACAAGGTTCTTAATGCTTCCAACCTGGGAACGCCAATCACCATGGCGGACAGGGACAGCCCGCCGGCAAGGGCCTATGGGGCGGCGGCAAAAAGACTTTGCGGACAGGACATACCCCTTGAGATACCTGCCGGCAGAAAACCGTTTTTTGCCAACTGGTTCGGCGGGAGAGCCGCATGAGAATTCCTGAATTTTTGAACATTTGCCGGTTTTTCGGAGAAAGCAGATCGGCACCGGTGGCCAGGGAACGCCTGCAGCTTCTGCTGGCCCATGAAAGGGCCAGTGCCGGGCGATCGGAACTGATAGGGCGCATGCGGGATGACATTGTGGCGGTGATAGCCCGCCACGCGGGAATAGACAAAAGGGATGTAAGGGTGAAAATCAATCGTAGAAACAGGGTTTTCACGCTGAAAATCGACATGGATGTACCGGCCTGAGCCATTTCAGGCCATCCAGACCCCAGAACAGTCAGGGCAAGCTAGCTCAGCGAAAAATCCTCGCCCAGGTAAACCCGGCGCGCATCATCATTGCTGGCGATGGTTTGCGGTGTGCCGTGGATCATGACAGATCCCCCGTATATAAGATAGGCCCTGTCCACCAGTCCCAGGGTTTCGCGTACCGAGTGATCGGTTATCAGAACGCCGATTCCCCGGCCTGTAAGCTGGCGTATGAGCCCCTGGATCTCGGCAACCGCAATCGGATCGACCCCGGCAAACGGCTCATCGAGCAGCATTATGGAAGGATCTGCCGCCAGGGCGCGGGCAATTTCCACCCGGCGGCGCTCCCCACCCGAAAGGGCCAGGGCATCCGCATTGCGAAGATGGGAAATGGAAAATTCCTCTAGCAGCTGGTCAAGGCGTTCCCTGCGTTGTTTTCGCGACCTTATCCGACCCTCAAGAATGGCCAGAATATTGTTCTTGACACTAAGACCCCGAAATATCGAGGGTTCCTGGGGCAGGTAGCCAATGCCAAGACGGCCCCGCTGGAAAAGGGGCAGGCCGGTTATGGGATTGCCATCCAGAAAAACCTGGCCGCTGCTGGGCCTGACAAGACCCATGATCATGGTGAAGACCGTGGTCTTGCCGGCACCGTTGGGCCCGAGCAGGCCCACGGCCTCACCGCGCCTGACCGCAAGGGAGACATCGCGCACCACGACCTGCTTTCCAAATGATTTCTTCAGCCCCTGGGCTACAAGCCAGCCGGTCTGATCAAGATTCGTCTCTGCCATATTTCCCTTATGGCCTTAATTTCCCGGCGTGAACACCCCCGTCACCCGCTGCCCGGCCCCCCCGGAGGAAAATTCGGTAATGTTTGTAGCCAGATCAACCACCAGTTCCTCGGCATTGACCGTGCCCGCATCATTGACAACAACCACATCGCCGGTAAGGCGCAGCAGACGGGTGCCGGGATCATAAACCGCCCTGCGCCCGGTTGCCGTCTGCTTTTCCGAGGCAATGCGCACCCTGCCCAGGGCCTCAAAGGAGGTTATGTCGGTGGTGCCGCCAGCCCCGTAATGAACTATGACCCGATCCGCCCAGACCGTCAGCCCGGTCTGGGTGACCACCACATTTCCCATGAATTCAGATTCATTCTCGGCGGCCCTGACCACGAACCTGTCGGCATTTATCTCGATGGCACTGGTGACCTGCCCCATGACGGAAGGAGCAAACAGAAACTGGAAAAAAAACAGCAAAATCGCCACGACAGGGGCCATGGCGGCCATCGGACGATACGCCCCCATGCCGCCGGCCGAAATGAAACGGCCATCTGTCCAGGTAACACGGTCCCGTAAAAAAGGTGGCTGCACCTATAATCCTCCATCGCCGGGCGCGTTGTAAGTCACCCCCGAAAAATCCCATTCCCCGCTTTTTGCATCATAAACAAGAGACTGTGCCCTGATCAGGGAACCATCCTCGAATTCCAGCCTGACGGGGCCCCTTGCCCTGAGTTCCCGGGCAGGCCAGTCGATAAGCACATCATTCAAAAAACCCCTGACATTGTCACTGTCAAGGGTCTTGAGCAATCCGGGAACGGCCACGTTCTGGCTCGCCAGGTTCAACTGGGCCCAGTCCGCATCGGCAACCACCCCATATCCATCCGGCTGCTCAATCTGAATGCTGGCCCCGGCCAGATCAACGATATCCCTTGAACTGATACGAACCCGGGCCACATCGGAAACTATCCGGTAGGTGGTCCCATCCTTCATGACCCCCCCATAGCGGGGCTGCTCGATGACCACCTGGTCCCTTTCGACCCTTAAGGAACTGATGCCATAATCCGTTGCAATGCTGGAAACGATGATCTGGAAAACGAGAAATACCGTAAAAAGCACCCCGATGCCGGGAACGGCCAGACGCAGGATGAAAACCAGGCGATTGCGACGCACCAGGCCCCTGAAAATTTCAGCCTGGCCGGTCTTGTGCCTGTCCTGGTACCCTTCCTGCGCTGCCAGTCCGCTAATCATTCAAACATCCAGAAAAACACCTCTTTAAGGAGACAGTATAACATTCAATTGTGAGAAAAAATGTCCATTTCCCCCCAGCCCCCAAGGTCAAGGGCAACCCGGGTCGGCAAAAAGGCCATGCTCTTGTCAGCCAGTTCATAGCGACCCTCGCGAAGCAGGATCAGGTCCAGATGGCGCTTAAGGTCATGCAGATGCAAAACGTCCGCCGCCGCATATTCCACCTGCGCCTTGCTGAGTTCGTCCACGCCCCAGTCGCTGCTTTGCTGCTGCTTGGAAAGCTCCACTCCCAAAAGTTCCCTGCACAAATCCTTGAGGCCGTGTCGATCCGTATAGGTGCGGGCTATCTTAGAGGCAATCTTGGTGCAATAGACCGGGCCGATATCAACCTTGAAATGATCCTGCAGGGCGGCCATGTCAAAACGGGCGAAATGAAATATCTTGGTGACATCAGAATCGGTCAAAAGCTTTTTCAGATTGGGAGATTCCGTGTGCCCCACCGGTATCTGAACCACGTCGCAGTTTCCGTCACCGGCCGAGAGCTGAACCACGCAAAGCCTGTCCCGCCC
>WFPQ01000048.1 GCA_015487515.1 Hyphomicrobiales bacterium
ACGCCCGCTTGTGATCCTGTGCCGTGGCCAGGGAAATGAATTTGCTGCCATCGCAAATGGCGAAAAAGCTCACCTCTTCCCCTTCAAGGAATTCTTCGATGACCACCACTGCTCCGGCCTTGCCGAACTGGCCGTCAAAGCAGTTTTTTGTTGCCGCAATTGCCTGCTCCATGCTCGTTGCAACCGTCACCCCCTTGCCGGCGGCCAGGCCATCGGCCTTTATCACTATCGGGGCTGACCTTGTTTCCAGGTAGGCAATTGCCTCCCCGCAGTCATCAAAGCTTTCATGGGCGGCGGTTGGAATTTGCATCCGGGCACATAATTCCTTGGTGAATTTTTTCGATCCTTCCAGCCGGGCTGCATCCTTTCCCGGTCCGAACACCAGTATTCCGGCTTCTCTGAGATCATCGCCAAGTCCTGCAACCAGTGGTGCCTCCGGTCCGATGATCACCAGTTCGATATCGTTTTTCTTGCAAAAGCCGATCGTTTCCCGGTGATCCGAAACATCAAGGTCCGTATTTTCGGCAATCTCCTGCGTGCCGGCATTCCCCGGTGCCACGAAAAGCCGGCCCAGTTTTTCGGATTGGCATATCCTGTAGGCCAGGGCATGTTCGCGCCCCCCCGATCCTGTCAAAAGTACGTTCATCAAAATGCCCCGCTGGTTGTTTTGTCCGCCCTATCACATGTGCCTTTCGTTCTCCACAGCATTTTGCAGCGGCAGGCGGGGCCGTTGGGGTTTGGGACTGGCTGGTTTTACGGCCCGGTCTTGCAAAGGGGCCTTGACGATCGGGCGGGCAGGGGGGCAATTGTAGGCAATGAGTGAAAATGAAATTACTGCAGCTTCCAATGCCCATGAATTTACGGTTTCCCAGATTTCAAGGGCGGTGAAATCCAGTATCGAGGAAAATTTCGGCCATGTCCGGGTGCGCGGTGAGGTCGGGCGCCTTTCCCGTCCCGGCTCCGGCCATCTTTATTTTGATCTCAAGGATGAAAAGTCGGTCCTTGCCGCCGTGGCCTGGAAGGGGGTGGCGTCCCGCTGGCGTTTTCAGCCTGAGCAGGGGCTGGAAGTCATAGTCAGTGGTCGCCTGACCACGTTTGCCGGCCAGTCCAAATACCAGATAATCGTTGAAAACGTGGAGCCGGCCGGGGCCGGGGCATTGATGGCCCTGCTGGAGGAGAGGCGCAGAAAGCTTGCCGCCGAAGGCCTGTTTGATGAAAACAGGAAGCGATCCCTGCCATTTCTGCCCGGGGTCATTGGCGTGGTCACTTCCCCGAGCGGGGCGGTTATCAGGGATATTCTGCACCGCCTGGAAGAGAGGTTTCCCACCCATGTGATTGTCTGGCCGGTCAGGGTTCAGGGCACGGCCAGCGCCATGGAAGTTGCCAATGCCATAAGGGGCTTTGACACGCTGCCCTCCGACGGCCCCGTTCCCCGCCCCGACCTGGTCATCGTTGCCCGTGGAGGCGGCTCCCTCGAGGATCTTTGGGGTTTCAATGAAGAAGAGGTGGTTCGGGCCATAGCCCGAAGTTCCATTCCCCTGATAAGCGCGGTCGGCCATGAAACCGACATAACCCTTGCCGATTTTGCCGCCGACAGGCGCGCCCCCACTCCCACGGCGGCAGCAGAGATGGCCGTTCCGGTACGCTCCGAACTCGTTGGCCGCCTGAATGATCTTGGAGGGCGCAAATATGCCGGCATGTCCCGCACGTTTTCCTGGTTTCGGGACCGGTTGCGGGCCATGGCCGCCAGGCTGCCGGGGACTGATGATCTGGTGGGCCAGCCCCGCCAGCGCCTGGATATGGCCGGAACCAGGCTTGGTGCTGCCCTTTTTGCCGCCCGCCAGGCAAAGGCCCTTGCCCTTGCAGGAATTGCACCCCGCCTTTCGGGCCGGTTGCTGAAAAACCTTCTCTCGGACCAGAGGCTTTACCTGGCTTCCATTGGGGAGCGTTCCGTTCTTGCCCTTTCCAACAAGACGGGAAATTCTGTCCTGCACCTGCAACGGCCTTCGGATCGCCTTGCCCCGGCAATGGCAAATATCATCAGCCGGGGCCGGCAGCGGCTCTTGCAAGACGCCAAATTGCTGAATTCCCTTGGCTATCGCAACGTGCTTGAGCGTGGTTTCGTCATGGTCATGGATCGGGAACAAAGGCTGGTCAAGACCGGGGCCAGCCTTTCGAGCGGAGACCTGGTGAGCCTGCGCTTTGCCGATTGTGAGCGCGAAGCCGTCATTGATGGCAGGAGTAAGCCCCTGCCAGGTGATCCGGGCCGGGATTTCTCTGGTGCAGGGAAAAAGACCGGGCGGGATGTCTCCGGATCGCCGGAAAGGAAACCCCGGCGAAAGCCAAAAAACAGGGACCATGGACAAACCAGCCTGTTTTGACCATATATGTAATGCCTGCAGCGGTCCGCTGGCCTTGTCCGGCAGCCTTGCGGCGCAGGGCCGTGGGGTTGCATGCCGGGGGAGGTGTTTTGCCGGGCATCCGGTTCGGGCATTCTGCCATCGACGCTTCAGGAGCGTCATTTATGGATGTAACTTTTTTTGGGTGTCACTTTGTCAGCCGTGCTTTTTGGGTTATTGAACGGCATTTCGGGCTGAGCCCGGACCAGTCCGGGACAGGTGCGGCCAACCCGGGCGAACCAGGATGCAAGTAAAGGG
>WFPQ01000049.1 GCA_015487515.1 Hyphomicrobiales bacterium
AGACCGTGTCAAATTCAAGCCCCTTGGCCGAATGCATGGTCATTATGGATACGGCATCATCGCTGTCGGCGGCGTCACGGTCCATGACCAGGGCTATGTGTTCCAGGAATCCGCCAAGGGAGTTGAAGTCCTCCATGGCCCGGACCAGTTCCTTGAGGTTTTCCAGCCGTCCGGGGGCATCGGCGCTCTTTTCGTTCTGCCACATGGCGGTATAGCCGCTTTCGTCCAGTATTTCCTCGGCGAGCCGGCCGTGGCCGGTGGTGCGGGAGCGTTCGGACCAGTTGTCTATCTGCTTCACCAGCGCTCCAAGGGTGGTGCGCTGGCGCCCTCCCAGTTCATCGGTTGCAAGCAACTGGCGGGTGGCGGCCAGAATCGGCATGTTCTGGGCCCGGGCCGTTTCGTGCAGGACCTTGACGGTGGCAGCACCAATACCGCGTTTTGGCACGTTAACTATGCGTTCAAAGGCCAGGTCATCGGCATGCTGGGCCGTTATGCGCAGATAGGCCAGGGCATCGCGAATTTCGCGCCGTTCGTAGAAACGGGCGCCGCCAATGATGCGATAATTCAGACCAAGGGTTATGAAGCGTTCCTCGAAACTGCGCATCTGGGCCGAGGTGCGTACCAGAATCGCCATGGAATTGAGCGGTTCTCCGCCCCGCTGGAACTGTTCGATTTCCTCTCCTATGTGGCGGGCTTCCTCCTCGCTGTCCCAGACCGATGTGAGACTGATCTTTTCCCCCGGTTCGCCCACGTCGGTCTGCAGGGTTTTTCCGAGCCGGTTCTCGTTGTGGGCAATCAGGTTGGAGGCGGCCCGAAGAATATTCGAGGTCGAGCGGTAATTGCGTTCAAGGCGGACGGTTTTTGCACCGGGAAAGTCCTTTTCAAATCTCAGGATATTGTCCACTTCGGCCCCGCGCCAGCCATAAATGGACTGATCATCGTCCCCGACCACGCAGATGTTGGCCTTGCTGGCGGGGCGGCCCTGGGCCAGCAGACGCAGCCACAGATACTGGGCTATGTTGCTGTCCTGATATTCATCGACCAGCAGGTATTTGAAACGGGAGTGCCAGGAGGCCAGAACGTCGGGGTTTTCCTTGAACAGGCGAATGCATTCGAGCAGGAGATCGCCAAAGTCCGCGGCGTTCAGGGTCTTCAGGCGCGCCTGGTAATCCCGGTAGATTTCCCTGGCCTTGCCATTGGCAAACATTCCGCTTTCTGCGCCCGTTATGTCCCCGGGAAACAGGCCGCGGTTTTTCCAGCTGTCCATCAGAAAGACCATCTGGCGGGCCGGCCAGCGTTTTTCGTCGATATTTTCCGCTGTCATGAGTTGCTTGATGAGTCTTGTCTGGTCATCGGCATCAAGAATGGTGAAATCGGGCCTGAGGTCAACCAGTTCGGCATGGCGGCGAAGAATCTTGGCTCCGATGGAGTGAAAGGTGCCCAGCCACTGCATGCCCTCGACCATGGGCCCGACCAGCTGGCCGATGCGCTCCTTCATTTCCCGGGCTGCCTTGTTGGTGAAGGTCACCGACAGGATCTGGTGGGACCTGGCCTTCCTGGTGCTCAGAATATGGGCGATGCGGGTCGTCAGAACCCGGGTCTTGCCGGTTCCGGCCCCGGCCAGGGCGAGCAGGGGCCCTTCGGTGCTTAAAACCGCATCCCTCTGCTCCTGGTTGAGGCCCTCAAGATATCCGGGGGCCCGGGAGTGCAACCGGGAGGTAACGGGATTTGAACATGGGGCCGCATCTGGGGCCGCATCTGTGGGGGTATCGGTCATCAGGCTGCATTCGCATAAGGGGAATCACTGTTTGTTCTCAAGGTTAATATAGGGAGGCAGGGCAGGTTTGTATATCGGCAAAACCATGGCGGGCAGGGGAATGGACCGGCCGGGAGGGAACGGGCAGGCGAGGTGTTCACGGCACGGCCGGGAACCGGCACGGGCATGGCCGTACCCGGCGGGCAATATCAAATTTCCGTGCAAAATTTTGCGACCCGCTCATTTTTGTCTTTTTGGGCTTGAACCTCTAGTTGCTGGAGGTCATATGTGTGCCGGGTATTTTGAAGAGCCTCCACCTGGGGTGGTGGCAGAACTTGTCGCAAGGAAGACAAATGCCCGCATCTGTATCCGGTTCTGGAGTTGAAGCCACCATGAAATGTCCGATTTGTTCCGTAGATCTCGTAATGTCAGAGCGTCAGACCATTGAAATAGATTATTGCCCCAAGTGCCGCGGTGTATGGCTGGACAGGGGCGAACTGGACAAGATCATCGAATATTCCATGGAACAGTACATGCCCGCGTCCGGAGAAGGGGAATATGATGATTATGGCGGGGCCGGCGGCTATCGTGGCGATGGAAATTATGGGGGAAGCTATGGTCGCGGGGACGAGTACCGTTCCGGTTACGGCAAGCATGGCAAGCACGGCAAGCATGGAAAACATGGAAAATACGGGCGCCGCGGCAAGAATCAGCTGGAATGGCTGAAGGATCTTTTTGACTAGGGCAATTCCGGGTCAATCCGAACCACCTAGGCGGGGCGGATTTGTGACGAGATCAAATGGAAATTCCGGGGCATATCTGGACATGGCCGGGATTTTCCAGGCCGGTACTGGTGCAGATACGCCCGTTTCTTCGGGTTCCGGATCGGCGAGATGATCCAGAGCCAAGCCGGAAT
>WFPQ01000050.1 GCA_015487515.1 Hyphomicrobiales bacterium
ATCCTGGATGGCTCGGGGGGCGACATAGACAACATGGAAGCCCTGGCGGTGCGCATTGCCCGGGATGGATCCACCCGTATCGTCATCATGTCCGATGACAATTTCAACGACTGGGAAAGAACCCTGCTGCTGGAATTTGAACTGACCGAATAGGATTTCTCAGGAAACCGGCCGGGCCATTTTCCTCTGCAATATCCCGTAGGGAAGGAGCATGGCAAGGGCAACGGCAAATTTCACCACCAGGTCGCCAAGGGCCCAGGATATCCAGCGCGGAGCCTCGATGGGCAGCACTCCGAACAGGGCGGATCCTGCAATGGCAAATTCGTCCGTGGGGCCGAGCACTGCAAAGGAGGCCGAAAAGGCCATGGAAAAGAACAGGGCCGTATCGACAATGGAAGCAAGTATGGAGGATATCAGCGGCGTTTGCCACCATTTCATGGAGCGCAGGCGGTCAAAAATGCTCACATCGAGCATCTGGGCCACGAAAAATGCCGCTCCCGAGGCGATGGCGATCCTGGGAGTGGCCAGGATGATGGAAAGGGCAACGGCGAGTATGAAACCCGACATGACAACGATCCTGGCCCCATGGACTCCGAACCTGCGATTGGTCAGGTCGGAAACCAGGAAGGCCATGGGGTAGGTGAAGGCTCCCCAGGTCAGCAGGTCGGCCAGGTTGAGCGGACCGATTGCAATTTTTATGGGAAACTGTACCAGGTAATTGGATGAAACAACGACAAGTGCCATGGCGCCAATGAATGGCAGGTAGCGAGTGAGCATGGTAATGCACCCCTTTTTGGGCCCCCGTTGGCCCGGGCCGCAACTCCGGCATCAGACCGGCGCAGCCCAATTTCAAATTTCAGGGGACCGGCGCCCCGGCCCCGCGCGGAACCGGTTCAGGCCGGATCCCGCCAGGAACAGGCCATATGTACGGCCCCCGATGAAGTGTCTTCAGGCCAAGCGGGGGGACATGGAAAAATCCCGGCCCGCAAGGTTCATGCGGACAATGCAGCCTTGACTTCGCGCTTGATCAGCAGGGCTCGCCTGGAGAGATTTTCGTTGCTGGCCTTGAGCAGGAATGCATCAAGCCCGCCCCTGTGTTCAACCGTGCGCAGGGCCGAGGCACAAACCTTCAACCTGAAGGAGCGTCCCAGTGAATCGGAAAGCAAAGTCACATTACAAAGATTCGGCAAGAACCTGCGCCGGGTACGATTGAGAGCATGACTCACATTGTTACCCGTCATTACACCCTTGCCAGTAAGTTCACAACGCCGTGCCATGATCCATCATCCTAAAATTGTTGGGCGACAGGCAAATGGGAAAGGTTCATGGAAACGGAGTGATTCCACAATCCAAGGTCCTGCCGATCCCTGTCAGATATTGAAAAAGTCGAGCCTAAATAGGCAAACCCGGCCTTGCAGTCAAGCCTTGTCGTGATATGGAACGGCGGTTGTCCGGCCGGATCATGTGCAGCGCCGGCGGCCCCGGCTTGAATATCGGGTACAGTGCAGGCATTCTGGCGGGCAGGGTGATTCGATTCTGGTCTTGTCGTATTCCGGTAAACGGCCATTCAGAGGTCAACGGGTGCTCCTGGATAAGGAATCCTTGGGCAATCACCTGGCATCCGGAACAGGAACTGGTCCTGCAGGGGCGGAGGTGTGCCTGCAAATGGGCAGGGATTACAGGTGCCGTTGAAGAAAAGTATGGTGGCTATGTCTTTCAGGAAATATTGGCCCTTTGCTGACCATTGCAGAAAAACCGGGTTCGGCGGGCAAAGGTTCAGGGCGCCGGTCTCATGGTCTTGCAGAGTTTTTGTGTCTTGCAGGATTTCCCGGTTCTGCAGGGAGGGGGGGAGGATGGCCACGGTTTTTTTCATGGTCTCTTACATGATTTCCTTGATGGTCTTCTGGCCGATGGCTGTAACGGCTTCTCCGGCAGAGGTGAGGGCCAAGTACGTGCTCAGCATTGGCGGTACCATAATTGCCAATGCGGATGTCAGCCTGAGCAATGGGGATGAAACTTACACCCTTGACCTGGATGCAAGGATTTCAGGGCTGGGCAACCTGGTGGCCCGGGGGTCGGCGGCGGTAAGCATAAGGGGGACGTCGGGTGCCAGTGCCCTGTTCGGTAATGATTTCAGCCTGAAGACCAGCACCCCGGAGGGGGATTCGGAGGTAATAGTGCGCTTTGACAAGCGCAATGTATCGGCCTTTTATTCCAACCCTCCGCCACCACCCCATTTTGACCAGGTGCCCCTGCAGCGTTCCCAATTGCGAAACGTCAATGACATGATCAGCCCGTTCATCATGAAATCGCAACGATTTGGCCCGCAAATATGCAACCGCACCCTTAACATCTTTACCGGAACCGAGCGCCTTGACCTGAAACTGCGTTACGTGGCCAGCGAAAATGCCACCTCGCCCCGCACCGGATATCAGGGGCCGGTGATATTGTGCCAGATGAAATATGAGCCCATTTCAGGCCATTACAGGAGTTCGGAGATAACCGGCTATCTGAAGGATTCCGAGCGCTTGCTGATCTGGTATGCCCCGGTGGGGGATTCGGATATTGCCATTCCCTACCGGGTGCTCGTCGGAACCAGCGTTGGCGATCTGTCACTGGTTCTGACAGGACTTGAACGGTAGAAGGACGGGCCGGACATGCAGTCCCTGTGGCTTCATTGCGGTTCTGGCGCTGTTACCTGAATCCTGAAGGTACGGGCCTGGCCTGTCCCGGTTTGAAACGTCAAGCAGGAAGGGCAAAAAAATCACGGCCTGAAACCCGCGGATTTCCTTGCCGGTATTGCTTAACGGTGAAAAATAATCGGAACCTGTGTCCTTAACCATGTCTTTACCTGCCCGGCGATTCGGCGCGGAATTCATTGTTTTTCAATGAAGGTAAACGAAAAAACCCCATTTTCTGCCACCGGTATTGAAAAGATCGGAAACCTGGGGTGGCGGCGCGGAATGTTCTACAAGATGGGGTATGGAACAAATTGCGAACATTGGCCGGATTGCGATTCGGACCATATTTGTTCACATTTCGTACCAAAAATTAAAACCGGGCTGCCTTTTGCCTTTCAATTGTGCCAGTTTGGTGCATGCTCGGGTCCGAACCCGTCCAGTAATTCCCAAAGGTCCAGCGCGCCCTGCACGAAATGCAAGATTCCTTACAGAACAGTTTTTCCGGCCGGTCTCCCGGGAACCTGAAGGCGGTTCTCGGACCGACCAATACCGGCAAGACCCATTATGCGATCGAGCGCATGCTGGCTCACAGGAGCGGCATGATAGGGTTGCCCCTGCGCCTGCTGGCCCGGGAGGTATATGACAGGACATGTGCCAGGGCCGGGGCCGGGGCAGTAGCCCTGATAACCGGGGAGGAACGGATAATTCCTCCAAATGCCCGTTACTGGGTCGCAACCGTGGAGGCCATGCCGCAGCATGTTTCTTGTGAATTTGTTGCCATAGATGAAATCCAGATGGCAACGGATCTCGAGCGCGGGCATGTTTTTACCCAGCGCCTGCTGAATGCCCGGGGCAGCGCCCAGACCCTTCTGCTGGGCTCAATGACCATGGCCCCGATCATTACCGCGCTGCTGGGGCCGGTCGAAATCATCGAACGCCCCCGCCTTTCCAGTCTGCAATATGCCGGCTCGAAGAAAATAACCCGGGTTCCTTCCCGTTCTGCCATAATCGCCTTTTCGGCCAACGAAGTTTACGGGATTGCCGAACTGGTGCGCCGTCAGCGGGGAGGGGCTGCCATTGTCATGGGTGCCCTTTCGCCCCGGACCAGGAATGCCCAGGTGGAAATCTATCAGAACGGGGACGTGGACATACTGGTGGCCACCGATGCCATAGGCATGGGGCTGAACCTTGATATCGGCCATGTTGCCTTTTCGTCTGATCACAAGTTCGATGGCCGGCAGACCCGCCCCCTGACGCCGGCGGAAATGGGGCAGATTGCCGGTAGGGCCGGCCGGTACCTGGACAATGGAACATTTGGCGTGACCGGGTTTGCCCCGCCCCTGGAAAACGAGATGGTGGAACGTCTGCACAATCATGATTTCGAACCGGCAAGGATCTTGCAATGGCGAAATCCGGACCTTGACTTCTCATCGGTAAAAAACCTGCTGACCTCGCTGGAGGCCGCTCCGGACAATCGGAAACTGACCAGAATACCGGCCAGCACCGACCAGAAGGCCCTGGAGCAATTGCAGAACATGGGAACGGCCAGGCGGGCAAAAAGCCGGGAAGATGTGAAACTTCTGTGGGAATGTTGCCAGATTCCCGATTTCCGCAATATTTCGCCCAATCAGCATGCCCAGATAGTAAACAGCGTATTTACCGACATGATCGGCTGTGCAACAATCTCGCACCGCTGGTTTGCCGAGCAGGTGAATTTCTGCGATAACATGAGCGGCGATATCGACGCATTGTCCAACAGGATCAGGCAGATCAGGACCTGGACATTCATCGCCAACAAAAAAAACTGGCTTGACGAGCAAAAATATTGGCAACAGAAAACCCGTGATATAGAAAACCGGTTAAGTGATGCCCTGCATGAGCGTCTGACCCGGCGTTTTGTGGACAAACGCACCTCGATCCTTATCCGTCACCTAAAAGACAAGCGCATGACAGCACCTGAAATCAATTCCAAAGGCGAAATTCTGATCGAGGGGCATCTTATCGGTTCGATCGAGGGGTTCCGATTCAGGCTGGCAAGATCCGAAGCCGAAGCCGGCGACAGCAAGAACCTGCGCTCGGCCGCTGCCAGTGTCATAGCACCACAGATATTGCACCGGGCCCGCACCCTGGCGGCGGCTCCCAACGACAAGATATTGCTGGGTGCCGATGGTTTCTTGCGCTGGAAGGGAGAAATCGTGGCCGAACTGGGGCCGGGGGACGACCTGTTCTCGCCCCGGGTAATGGTTCTGGCCGACGAAAGTCTTTCGGGAAAGGAACTCGAGCAGGTCCAGGAGCGGCTGGCCCTGTGGTTGCGCCATACCATCAATACCCAGCTCGAACAGATACTTGCCCTGCGCGACCCTTCTGACCTGGATGGAGTTGCCCGGGGGATTGCGTTTCAACTGGCCGAAAATCTGGGCATTCTGCCCCGCCCCGGAGTCGCATCGCAGATAAAGGGGCTGGACCAGGAAGAGCGGGCGAAACTGCGCAAGTACGGGGTGCGTTTTGGTGCCTATCACATCTATCTGCCCCTGACCCTTAAGCCGGCCCCGAGGGAACTGGCCCTGATATTGTTCGCCTTGAAGAATGGGGGCCTGCGTCAGCCCGGCATCGCCGATATTCCGGCCATCACCCTTTCGGGCAGGACCTCGTTTGCCATCGATGGGGAGGTAAACAGGTCCCTTTACGAGGTTGCCGGGTTCAAGGTTGCCGGGGCCCGGGCCGTGCGGGTCGATATATTAGAGCGTCTTGCCGACATGATCAGGCCCCTGATAAGTTTTGACACGGAACGCCACCAGGGAACCGCTCCCGAAGGGGCGGCAAGGCGCAATGGGTTCAAGGTAACCGTGCAGATGACCTCCCTGCTCGGATGTGCGGGAGAAGATTTTTCGAACATTTTGAAATCCCTTGGCTACAGGGTCGAAAGAACCCGGATCG
>WFPQ01000051.1 GCA_015487515.1 Hyphomicrobiales bacterium
CGACAGGAATCAGCCCTCCCTGATTCCAGCCCCTGATTTCAGCCCCTTGGAAAGATTCATGCCAGTTGCACCTTTTACCAGAACAGCGATCAAACCGGTCCCGGCAATAAGGGCCGGCTTTGCCGCAATGGCATTGATGACAATGCTGACCGGCGGGGCCCTTGCACAGGCCGTTCAGGAAAACCAGGCCGTCAAGGCAGACGTGGAAACGGTTTCGGTAAATGTGAACATGGCCAGAATCCTGAGAATCGCATCGCCGGCTTCCACGGTCATAGTCGGCAATCCCGGGGTGGCGGACGTTACCATACAGGACCCCCAGACACTGATTCTTACCGGGCGCAGCTATGGAAAAACCAACCTGATAATCCTGGATTCCATCGGAAACCCGATTGCCGACATAATGTTGAACGTGGTATTGCAGCGGGCCGGATTCATAACCGTATATCAGGGCGATGCCCGCACCACCCTTGCATGTTCTCCCAATTGCCAGCCCACCATAATGCTCGGGGATGATACGGAATTTACCGCCAATGCCATAAATTCGTCAGCCCTTGTTGCCTCTTCGGCAAACTAAAACCTTACCTGCCAGCCAGTGCCGGCCGGCAAACAAACCAGGCAGAACGGGGCGGAATGCATGCCCCTGATGCGTGATCCTGCAAGCCTTAAGACCCGGTTAACCAAGCCGGAATTCCGGAAGAATTTGCAAGCAATATTCTAACCAAAAATTAGCCCTGGCCATGTAACCTGCCCAGTTGAAAATCCTTTTTTACAGGATTTCGTGCAACATATTGCAGGGTTTTATATTGCAGGGTTTTGGCCATACGATCCGGAACCGGGGGCAGGGTGGAGGTTTGATTTGCCTTTAAAAACCTGCCGGCTGAAATTTACGGCAGGAGACGGGCTTCTTCCGGTCAAGTATTCTGACTGCCTGCAATGGACCGGCGCGGTTCGGAATTAATGCGGTTTTGGTGGACAAAGATGTCAACTACTGGAAAATCCGTCAACCTGTTCAGGCTTTTCGTGCGAGCCATGAATGTGCGAACCAGGACAATGGGACGCTTCAGGCGGGATGAAAAGGGAGTTACCGCAGTGGAGTTCGGCCTTTTGTCCCTGCCGTTCTTCGCCATAATCGGTGCGATCCTGGAAACCTCGCTGATCTTCATGGCATCGCAGATTCTGGACAGCGCGGTAAATGACAGCGCCCGGCTGATACGCACCGGCCAGGCCCAGGCGGCAAATTTCACTTCAACGGAATACAAGGCCGCCATATGTGACGGCCTTTACGGAATGTTTGACTGCGGCAAACTCAAGATCCGGGTAAGCGAAGTGGCCAAGTTTGCAGATGCGACCCTGGCGAATGTCATAGACCCGGATGACGGATCCTGGACCATAGTGGAAAGTTATGATGATGGTGTGGGAGCCAGCATCATACTGGTGGAGGCCTATTACAAGTGGCCAACCGTGCTGGATCTGCTGAACTTCAACCTGAGCAACCTTGCCGATGGAACCCGCATGCTCTCGGCGGTCCGGGTTTTCCGCAATGAACCATTCTAGGAACAACAACCATGCAGTGGCTCAATAATCTCAGGAAAAAAATTTTCAACTTCTGGCCCAATGACAGGGCCGTGGCGGCAGTTGAATTTGCACTGATACTGCCGGCGATGATGGTCCTTTACATGGGGTCCATAGAAATTTCCCAGATAATATCGGTAGACAGGAAAATGGCAGCAGCCACTTCATCCCTGGGAGATCTGGTAGCCCAGAGCGATAGCCAGATCGATCAGGACGTGCTCGACGATTATTTCGAGGCGGTAGGGCTGATAATGACGCCGTTTCCCAGTGACAACCTGAAACAGCTCGTCACACTGGTTTACGTGGATACAAGCGGCGATACCAGCGTTGTCTGGAGCGTTGGCAATAACGGGGCCACCCCGAAGGCACAAAATTCCACCTACAGCCTGCCGTCCGAAATCATCTCCATCGCCAATGATTCCTACGTGGTCGTTTCAGAATCCCAACTGCCCTATCAGCCATGGGGAGGCTATGTTCTGCCCGGCAGCTTCAACCTTTACAAGCAATTCTTCCATCTGCCGCGATTTGGGGGAGAGATAAACCTGGTCTAGGGTACGTGACCTAGCGAGTGCCATACATGCGGTCGCCCGCATCGCCAAGGCCGGGAACAATATAGCCCTTCTCATTAAGGTGAGTGTCGATGGCGGCGGTGAATACCGGCACGTCCGGATGGGCGGCGGTAAAGGCCTCAATGCCCTCGGGGGCAGCAAGAAGGCAAAGGAACCGCAAATTATTGGCCCCACGCCCCTTCAGCCGGTCAATGGCGGCAATGGCAGAATTCGCCGTTGCCAGCATCGGGTCGACAACGATTATGAAACGGTCGGCAATGTCGGAAGGGGCCTTGAAGTAATATTCCACCGGTTGCAGGGTCTCGTGATCCCGGTAAAGACCGATATGGGCCACGCGGGCGGCAGGAACGAGATCGAGCATGCCCTCCAGGAGACCGTTGCCGGCCCGCAAAATGGAAGCAAAGACCAGTTTCTTGCCCTTGATTACCGGAGCCTGCATGGCCTGCATGGGGGTTTTTATGGACTTGGTTTCCAATTGCAGGTCACGGGTAACCTCGTAACAAAGCAAATGGGCTATCTCGCGCAAAAGACGGCGAAAACTGGCAGTAGAGGTTTCCTCGTCACGCATTATGGAAAGCTTGTGCTGGATCAGGGGATGATCGACGACTGTTACTGATTTCATCTTGCTTGAGCCTTTTGCTTGACCCCCTGAAAATCAGAAAGGGGTCGATTAAAAAATCCGGATCTCATAAAAAACTGCTGCCGTTCTTGCCCCGGGGAAGCCCGAGCCATTCGGAGACACTCTGAGCGATATCGGCAAAAGAGGAACGCAGGCCAATGGAACCGGGAACCCGATCCGCCAACAGGGCAAAACCTGGTGAAAACAGCAAAATGGGTATCTGCTCCCGGGTATGATCGGTGCCCGGGGCCGTTGGATCATTGCCGTGATCGGCAGTCAGCAGCAACAGGTCATCGGGCTGCATCCGGGAAACAAGCTCGGGAATACGCCGGTCAAAGCTTTCAAGGGCATGGGCATATCCGGCAACGTCCCTTCTGTGGCCGTACTCGGTATCAAAATCGACGAAATTCGTCATGACAAGAGCCCCGTCATGTGCCATCTCCATGGCCTGAAGAGTCTTGTCGAACAGGTCCTGGTTTCCATGGGCGCTGATCCTGTGGGTTATTCCGCGCCCGGCATAAATATCAAAAATCTTGCCAATGCCATATACCTGGCGGCCGGCAGACCTTGCCCTGTCGAGCAGGAGTTCGCCCGGGGGATCAATGGCAAAATCGCGCCTGTTGCCGGTGCGAACGAAATTGTCTGACCTGTCGCCGACAAAGGGCCTTGCTATGACCCGCCCGACCTTCAGCGGCTCGGTATGCTTGAAAACGATTCTGCACAGATCATAAAGCCTTTGCAGGCCGA
>WFPQ01000052.1 GCA_015487515.1 Hyphomicrobiales bacterium
GCCCGGAGCCGCGCACCCCAATATCAATACCCCGGCCCTACCGGGCGGACTTGAGGTTTGCCACGACCAGCATGGCAGTCTTGTGCCAGAATGCGCCATTGACACCCAGGCCCACATTGGCGGCAGTGGGCCAGTTTTCCCAATAGGTCTGGTTATAGGCGATCCTGTGCAGCCACTGGATAACCGGCACATTGATCTGATCACGCCAGTAGATTTCCAAAGCCCGGGTAGCAAGCCCGTCAAAGGCGGGATCGTCAGAGGAAATAACTGCCATCTTGTTCAGTATTTCATCATATTCAGGATTTGAATAGCGTGCAAACTGGTACGCACCAACCGGTTCACCGGGAGTTCCCGCATTACGGCTGTTGAAGAAATCCAGCGTGGCAAACGGATCCTTGAGGCTGGCTCCATGACCGAACATGTAGAGGCCAGGCTTGCCATCGGCCATGTTCTGGAAGGCATCGGTGCCAAAATTGGTTATGGCATCAAAACCCGCCCGGCGCAGCATTTCAACCAGAACCGGAACGATATCGCTGTGGATACCTTCAAAACCGTTTATGGTTGCATCAACGGTCTGGCCATCCTTCTCCCAAAGGCCGTTGCCATTCTTTTCGTAACCGGCCTCCATCATGAGGGCAGCACTTTCGTCCAGGTCAAACTTGCCAGGCTCATATTTTTCTATGAGAGCCCTGACCCCCGGAGTATCCATGAACCTTTGCAGGCCCGGAAACAGGGGGAACGGAACGATGGTGGCAATATCCGCCCCCTCGTAAAGCACATCGTTGATCTGGGGACGGTTGACCGCAAGGCTGACGGCCCGGCGCACCCGAACATCGGCATAGGGACCTTCCTGGGTATTCATCCACAGGGCATTGGGCCACCAGTCAAGATAACCGTAAGGGGGCTCGTTGCCCGAATGGGTGGTTATGTTGGGGTTCTGGGCCAGGATGTTGGAAATGACCGCGCTGCGCATGTCAAGGGCAGAATCCATCTCGTTATTGACCAGTCTCTGGGCAACAGTATCCATGTTCTGGCCAACCTGGCCACCAAGGTTCGAAATGACCACCCGCTTGACGTCGGGAAGATCGTTCAGGCCAGCTTCAACGGCCCACCAGTCATCACGGCGATTGTAGATCTTCTGGTTCTGATTCCATGCCACCAGGTCATAGGGACCGGTATGGGGAATTTCGACACCACCGGCATATTCGTTGACATTATCCACTCCCTCATAGCCATGGGCAGGAACGATGACCATGCCGGTATCGAATTTGAGGGTCAGGACATCGAACTTGAAACGGGGCGCGGGAACCTTGAAGGTCACATCCACCGTAAGATCATCGACGGCGGTTATGGTATCGACGAAGGTGTTGAAGGTCTTGTTGAAACGCAGCAGTTCATTGTTCATCTGGCCTTCCATGGTAAAAACCACGTCCCGGGAGGTAACGGGAACCCCGTCACTCCACCTGGCCATCGGGTTGAGCCTGATGCGCAGAGAAGTAAAATCGTCGCTGGTATATTCAATGCTCTCGGCCAGCCACGGAATATCCTTGTCAGTGAAAATACCATAATACATCAGGCCTTCCCACATTATGGAATTACCCTCGGAACTGGAATATCCGGGCACCGCCCATGGATTGGTAACCCCGACTGGCGAAGTAACACTCCAGCCAAGAACCAGCGTATTTTCGCGCCCCACATCCTCAAGGGGCGTATCCGGTGTAATTTCAACAGCCGCCGTCTGTTGGGCAAAGGCGGCTGACGAACCAAACGCGATTGCAGCACCGACAATGGCGGCGGCTACAATCTTAAAATCAAAGTTAGCCATATATAAGGTCCTCCCTAGGCTGTTTGGTAGTCATGATACCAAAAACCGGACCTTCTTTTTGCACTTAACTGGGTTCGCAGCGGAAGTCGTGGCGTTTTGGTCTCACAAGTAGGGAATAGACCACTATTCCGAACAAGTCAACAATGGATACTATTTGGCAGGTTGCAATGCGAACAGTTCCAGATGCAACTTTTGCCAGGCCGGCAGGAAGGAAAGTTCTTGAAAACGGGGGGAGTGATTTTGAGGGAAGCCCATCTCCCCATCGGAACAATACATAATAAATCAAATTAAAACAAACGGTTACGATAAAGAAACCCCTGGCACACAGCAAATGATTTCTTCCGGCCCGCCAAGGAACGGAATTTCGGAGAAAACATTACCAGGCCCGGCAAGTCCAGGAGCAGAATTCTGATGGCAGGCATTTGCAAATCCAAAAATCCCACGCCCCATGCAAAGCTATCAGACCGGATTGAAAAACATGGCTGAAAATACCGGCAAAAATGGCAAATACCTTCATTTTCCATGGCATTACATGGCAGACCGTTGATGCCATGGACACGACTTGCGAAAAAATGCCCCTTTCCCGGGGCAGGAGAGATCACGGTTGCAACAGGGGAATATGGCAGGAAAATTACGGGGAAAGGTGGAGGAAAAATGCAAGGCAAGACAGTTGGGCAGGCGAACGGGGCAGGCAAAACCTGCAGGCAAGCAGCAGAATGAACGGCAGGGTACGGGTGATGGAAGCCTGTAAAGGACAGGGCTGGAATCAAGCAGGCGGCATCCGAACTGCCAGGCAACAACCATGGGCCGCGCCTTGCACCAGCAAACCGTACTGGCCCATATTGCCATGCAGCCCCACGGCCCCCGCAACGTGCCATGAAGTGCAAAGGCAGCACCGCAACATTTCCCGCTAAAAACCCTGCGGCGCTCCTGACCACAACAAGCTGCTGCAGGGGCAGCCTTTTATATGCAGGGGCGGCCCTTTGTAAATGCCTCCCCTTTGCTCATGCACCCGGCTGCGTAACTGCCCGGGGATCGGGATCCTGCCGGCGCCGGCGCCGATATTGCAAAAGCATGATCAGACCGAGCAGGGCATAGGCCGGGATATAAAGCCATTCCTTGGCCATGCGGTCCACGGGCACCTGGAGTTCTGCAATGACCCATCCATAATCCATGGAACGTTTCTGGGCCGGACCGTTAAAGCGCAAATCCGATACCACCGCCCTGTCATCCTGAATACTGACCCCAAGACCCGCTGAATCATAAAGGCGCGATGCTCCGTCCCCGACCCGGGGACCAAGGGGCAGCAATACGACCTTGCTGACATCCTCACCACTGAAATTCTGCCCCTCCACGCGAAGCCTGATACTGGCCCCATCGGGCTGCTGGCCGGCAAATTCGACAATCCGGGCCGGATCGGCCAGCGCGAACTGCGGTTCGATGCGATCAAGCCAGAAGCCGGGGCGCAACAGCGAAAAGGCAACAAGCAGCAGCAGGGCGCTCTCCCAGATGCGGCTGCGGGTCAGAAAATGCCCCTTGGTGGCGGCTGCAAACAGCAGCATGGCTATCACGGCGGCAGAAACCGTAAGCAGAAGCTGCCACCACGAGGTTATGCCGATCAGCAGCAATCCGGGATTGAAAATGAAAATGAAGGGCAGGATGGCCGTACGCAGATTATACATGAAGGCATGGATGCAGGTTTTCATCGGTGCCGCCCGGGCAATGGCAGCCCCGGCAAAGGCATCCACGGCAACCGGAGGAGTGGTTCCGGCCAGAAGACCAAAATAAAACACGAACAGGTGCACCCCGATCACCGGAATGATAACCCCGTTCTGGGCGGCCAGCGTAACAAGGGGCTGGGCCATGACCGATGCCACCACGATATAATTGGCGGTTGTGGGCAGGCCCATGCCAAGGACAATGGACATGACGGCAATGGCAATCAGCATGAGAAGAACATTGCCGCCGGCAACCACATCGATGATTTCCGTCATCACCAGGCCGAGGCCGGTCAGGGATACGACACCGACAATGATTCCCGCAGCCCCCATGGCCACCGCGATACCCACCATGTTGCGGGCCCCGCCCACCAGGCCATCGACCAGTTCCACGAAGCCGGTCCTGAATCCTTCAGGAATGTTGCCCCGGCCGCGGAAAAAAGAGGTTATCGGATGCTGGGTCAGCATCAGGACAACCATGGCAATTATGGCCCAGGAAGCGGAAAGCCCCGGTGAAAGCCTTTCGACCATCAGCGTCCAGACCAGAACGGCCACCGGCAACAGGTAATATACCCCGGCAAGCATGACCGGCAGGGTCTCGGGAATGGAAACCAGCTTGGAATTGGGATCGTCGACCTCGAGCTCGGGGCTGCGCGAGGCCACCCAGAGCAGACCCACATAGACCGCAAACAAAAGCACCATGCCCACGTAAAGCGTATAGGAGCCGAATATGAGCTTGAGACCCATTATGCCATAATAAATCAATGCCGAGCCTATGATGATGCCGCCAATGCTCATGAGCATGCCGAACACCTGCTGCAGGCGGGTCGATTTCCTGACCTTTTCCAAAAGAGGCATATTGCCGATCACCGCCTCAAGGTGAACGATGTAAAACAGGCCGATATAGGAAATGACCGCCGGAAGAAAGGCCGCCTTTATGACCTCAAAATATGAAATGCCGACAATTTCAGTCATCAGGAAGGCGGCAGCCCCCATGACCGGGGGCATCAACTGGCCATTGATGGAAGAGGAAACCTCGATGGCTGCCGCCTTGGCAGGCGTAAAGCCGGAGCGCTTCATCAGGGGAATGGTAAAGGTTCCGGTGGTAACCACGTTGGCAATGGCCGAGCCCGAAACCAGTCCGGTCATGGCCGAGGAGACCACGGCGGCCTTGCCAGGCCCGCCCCGCAGGTGGCCAAGAAGGGAAAAGGACAGCTTTATGAAGAAATTCCCCGCTCCGGCCTTTTCCAGAAGGCCGCCAAACAGAACGAACAGGAATATGAAACTGTTGGAAACCCCAAGGGGAAGGCCAAATACACCCTCGGTGGTCATCCAGAAATGATCGGCAAAACGGGAAATGGAAATACCCCGGTGCGATATCATCTCGGGCATGTAGGGACCAAAAAAGGCATAGGCCAGGAAAACCAGGGAAACAATGACCAGGGCCATGCCCAGAACCCGGCGGGTGACCTCCAGAAGGGCAATGACACCAATGATGGCTATGGTTATTTCAAGGGGAGTTCTAAGACCTCCCGAACGCCCGGAAACATCCACGTAAAATATCAGGATGTAAAGGGAGGTGAAACCGGCCAGGAGAGCAAGACCCCAGTCATAAAGGGGAACCCGGTCACGGGGGGAAGACATGAGGGCCGGATAGGTAAGGAAACCCAGGAACAGGGCAAAAGCCAGGTGGATGGAACGTTGCTGGGTATCATCCAGAATTGCAAAATTGATGATGAAGGGTAAAGGCGAGGCAACGTAAAGCTGGAACAGCGACCAGGACAGGGCCACAACATAGATCAGCTTGGCGGTGGCTCCGGTTGCCCTGCGGGCCCCGGTGTCGGTGGAAGAAACCAGATCTTCAAGTTCCGACCGACTCATGGCAGCGGGAATGTTTTCCGCTTCTGTCTTATCGGCTTCACTCATGGTGAGCATCCTTAAAATTCTTCATATCACCAGACCACTGAATCAGATGCCCACCCGCCAGGGTGAACGGCATGAAGTGATTGATGAAGCAGGTTATGGCGGAATTCCCGCCCTTGTTGAAAAAGCAGAACGGTCTGCCCCCCCGATAAAATCAATACCGGCAAAAAGCGTATCCTGCAGACAAGCCGGGCCGGCAATCTGCCGGCCCGTATCCATGGGACGGTTTATTCAACCAGGCCCACTTCCTTGTAGTAGCGCAGGGCCGCAGGGTGATAGGGCACCGAACGTCCGTTGTTGACAGCGCCCTCGCGGGTAATGCCTGTATAAAGCGATGACTGCAATTTCAGGTCTTCAAAATTGTCAAACACCTGCTTGACCAGGTTGTAGATGACCTCATCATCCGCATCGGCAGAAGCCAGAACCGTTGCCGGCAGACCCCATGTGACCTTGTCGGTTTCCTGGCCACGATAGGTGCCGGCAGGAATGGTTATCATGGAATAATAATCGACATTGTTGACCAGTTCGGTGATGGCGGGATCATTCCATTCAACGATCACGGCCTCACAGGTGTTGGTGGCTTCGGCAATGGTGGCCCCGGAAATTCCGACCGGGTAGATGAATGCATCTATCTTGCCATCGCAAAGGGCCTGGGCCTGCTCGCGGGATGTCAATTTGGTGGCCTGGCGGAAAAACTCGTCGGCGGTCTTGCCATAGGCTTCAAGAGCGGCGTTGATGGTGGATTCGGTACCGGAACCCACATTACCCGTATTGACAACCTTGCCTTCCAGATCGAGGAAGTTGGTAATGCCGGTATCCTTGCGGGTCACCACGTGCAGAACGTCAGCCTGCAGGGAGAAAAGATAGCGAAGATCCTTGTTGGGACCAACCTGCTCGAATGAACCCGTGCCATTCCATGAGGCCGTCTGGGACTCGGCTTCTGCCATGCCGACGGAAAGCTCCCCGGCCTGAATGGCCCGGAGGTTGGCAACCGAGCCGCCCGTGCTCTCAACGGTGCAGCGGATATTATAGCCATAGGTGGCCCGGCCCTTGTTCAGCAGATTGCAGATAAAACCGCCACTGGGATAAAAATCACCGCCAATGCCTCCGGTACCGATATTAACATACTTGGTTTCCTGGGCCACGGTTGCACCGGGCAATGCGATCAGGGCAGCAACAGCCGCAGTGATCATGGTCTTTTTGGTAAGCATAAGTATTCTCCCACTTATTTTGCTTATTATTGTTATGAAACTGCCAAACCGGCAGCCAATCCATGCCGGAACGTATCAATCCTCCATACGAACCGGCCTGTCCTTTTCGGATTCCCGAATGGAACCCGTGTCTGAAAAGGAACCGCCTGCACCCGGGTGACAACGGTACATGATTGCCATGAACCGAAATCAGCAAATATCAAATGCCATGAGCGATCCCTTTGCGGATCAATCTACTCCCCCCTTTCAAAACTTCAGGATGCAACCGGAAAAACCCTCCAGACAGGAAACCATCCTTGGGGAAATTCACCCCCCGCCGACAGTACTCCTGAGAAATTCACCGGATGAATCCAGACGAAAACAGTACCTTTTCACTTAAGCGTCATATTTGAAGGATGATGGGTAACGTTGCCGTGAGCTAACAAAAGTGTTACCGGTCGCAACAGCCAAGAGGGTACGGCAATCAATGGGCAACAACATTTTTGGGAATATGCCGGCCAGACCATGATATCCATCTCAACCAGTTGCGGGCATTCTTGAGGGAATTGCCGGACCTCCAGCAGGCCAGCCCGGGCTGAAGGACAGTCACAGGCCCGATCGGTCAGGTTGCCGGGTCGTCGATCAGGGGGTTGGGCTTGGCCAGAACGGAAAGGGATTCAAGGTCGCCAAGCACCACCTTTTTGCCAACCACATCCACCCCGTAGGGTTTGAGGGTGCCAAAGGCCCGGGAAAGGTTCTCCGGGGTCATGCCCAGTATGGAAGCCAGGATCTTCTTGTCGCATGGCAGTTCCACGAATCCGGGCGCCCCCTGGGCCTGGTGGTATTTGAGCAGGCGGTTGGCAAGGCGCTCCACGCCGGTGCGCAGCCTGAGGTCCTTGTATTCCTTGACCACCGCCCGGAAATATCCCGAAAGCTCAAGCACGATGGAGCGGGCAAACCTGTCATCACTCTCAAAGGCATCGCGAACATTCTGGGCCGGAATCATCAATATGCGGGACTTTTCGCTGGTGCGGGCCGACATCAGATAGACAGAATCCTCCAAAATCGCCGCCAGGATAAACGAGCCGACCGGGCGCACCAGGGCCAGCACCCCCTCGCGGCCATTGGCATTGGCATATAATTCGACACACCCCTCGACCACGAAAAACAGGAAATCCGCATTGTCACCTTCATTGAGCAAATCAACCTGGGCGGGAAAATTCTGCAAATAGGCCGCTTTCATCAAATCGGCAAAACTTGCTTCACTCATGCTCCTGAAAAGAGAAAGCTGCCGAATCTCCGGCAAATCATCTACCCGCACCCAAATTCCCCAATTGATAAATATCAAGAAGATTTCGACTTATTTTGCCTGCCCTGAGAAGCTTTGTAAAGGAGGAGTCTTAGTTTTCAAGGCCGGCTTCAACTATTTTCCATACGGCTCTTGTTTCTTCGATTCCGGCGTTGTTTTTGCGCAAAAATCTCAAAAAGCAAATTAAAATTTCCCCGGTTGATCCAAGCTCGTGCGGAACGGCCGAAAAAACCGATTCAAGAACCAAAACCGGGGACAGATTCATGGCAGATTTATCAACAGTTACCCGCTCCGACCAATACAGGGCACTGGGGCTGAGCACGATTGCCTTTACCGCCTGTTTTGCAGTCTGGACGATATTTTCAATCATCGGCGTGCAGATAAAGGAAGACCTGGGATTGAACGAAACCCAGTTCGGCCTGCTGGTTGCCACCCCGGTTCTGACCGGTTCCCTGAGCAGGATTTTCCTGGGAGTCTGGACCGACCAGTTCGGCGGACGCATAATGCTTCCCCTGCAAATGCTGATAACGGCCCTGGCCACATGGCTGCTGGCCACGGTAACCACCTACGAGATGTTCCTGGTGGCCGCCCTCGGTCTCGGCCTGGCCGGGGGATCGTTCATCATTGGCATAGCTTATGTATCGCGCTGGTTCGATGCAAACTCCCAGGGGACCGCCCTTGGCATTTTCGGTGCCGGAAACGTGGGAGCGGCAGTGACCAACTTCGGTGCCCCGTTCCTGCTGCTGGCCGTGGGCTGGCAGGATACGGCCCGCATCTATGCAATAATACTGGCAGCCATAGCGGTATTGTTCTACATTTTTTCAAAGGAAGACCCGGTTCGGGTCGAGCAGAAGAAAACCGGGGCAAGGCCCGCCACGGCCATAAAACAGCTCGAGCCGCTGAAGAACATCCAGGTCTGGCGCTTTGCAACCTATTATTTCTTCGTATTCGGCGCCTTTGTCGCCTTTGCCTCGTTCCTGCCGCGCTACTATGTGGGGGCCTATGGAACCACGCTGGCCATGGCCGGAATATTTGCCGGAATGTATTCATTGCCCGGCTCCATATTCCGGGCCCTTGGGGGCTGGATGTCCGATGTCTGGGGCGCGCGCTTCGTCATGTACCTGACATTCATAGTCTCCCTGGTGGTGCTGTTCATAATGAGCTATCCGCAAACCAGCTACGTGGTAACCGGCATACCCAATGCCGACGGCACTCCAAACCTCATCCGCTTCAGCTTTGGCATGCCGCTCTGGGGGTTTGTCTTCCTTTCCATAGTGCTCGGCTTTGTCATGAGCCTTGGCAAGGCGGCGGTCTATAAGCACATCCCGGTTTATTTCCCCAACAATGTGGGGGCCGTTGGCGGCCTGGTGGGCATGATAGGCGGTCTTGGCGGCTTCATACTGCCCATAGCATTCGGCATCCTGCTGGATACGACCCGGGTCTGGTCATCCGTGTTCATGCTGATGTTCGTCATAGTGGCGATAAGCACGATATGGATGCACGTGGCAATAATCAGAATGGACCGCAAGCTGCATCCAGAACTGAAAGACAACAAGCACCTTTCGGATGTGCCCCACGAACGCAAGATGCAGGAAGGCACAATGCTGGCCGAACAAAAGTCCTGAAGCAAACCTCCGGCGCGGGGCGCCCCCGGGCGCCCCCAGCACGGAGTCCGTGAAACAGGTCACGATTGCAAATGACGACCCAACCCATGGAGAAGTAAATTGGGTAAAGATCTTAGAAACTGGACCCCGGACGACGAAAAATTCTGGGAAAGCACTGGCAAGAAAATTGCCACCCGCAATCTGTGGATTTCCATTCCCAGCCTGCTGTGCGGATTTGCGGTATGGCTTTACTGGGGCATAATCACCGTACAGATGCTCAATCTGGGTTTTGCCTTCGAAAAATCCGACCTGTTCACCCTTACGGCCATTGCCGGGCTGACCGGGGCGACATTGCGCATACCTTCAACCTTTTTCATACGCATCGCGGGGGGGAGAAACACCATAGTGTTTACCACCGCCCTGCTGATGATCCCGGCAGCAGGAACCGGCCTGGCGCTGCAAAATCCCGACACCCCCCTGTGGCAGTTCCAGGCCCTTGCCCTGCTGTCGGGAATCGGAGGGGGCAACTTTGCCTCCTCCATGTCCAATATCAGCTTTTTCTATCCGAAGAAAATCCTGGGCTATGCCCTTGGAATGAACGCGGGGCTGGGAAATTTCGGCGTGACCACCATGCAGGTGCTCATTCCCCTGGTCATGACTTTCGGCCTGTTTGGCGGCAGTTCGCGCACCCTGCAGACCACTTCCGGCACCCTGATAGGAAAGATTCCGGCCGGCACCGAAACATACATTCAGAACGCGGGATTTGTCTGGCTGCTGTTCCTGATACCGCTGGCCATAATCGGCTGGTGGGGCATGAACAATATCCGCGATGAGCAGGTTTCCCCCAACATACCAAATCCGATCGGAGCCTTTGCCATCATAACATTCATGCTTCTGATCGGGTTTGCTGCCGCCATTTTCGGCCTGTGGCTGATGCTGCCGGCCAGTGTCGGAGGAGCCGGGATCGCCATTTCCAAGTGGCTGATCCTGCCAATGGTCATCGCGCTCACCGTGCTGGGGCTGAAAATGATACCAGGGCCGGTGGGGCGCAACCTGACGCGGCAATACAAGATTTTCGGCAACAAGCACACATGGGCCATGACCATCATATACATCATGACCTTCGGCTCCTTCATCGGCTATTCGGCCGCCCTGCCCCTTACCATCAAGGTGGTCTTCGGATTCAAGCACGTGATGGTCGATGGAGTCCTGACCCATGACATTGCCAATCCAAACGGCCCCTCTGCCCTGATGTTTGCCTGGATGGGGCCATTCATCGGTGCCCTGATCCGTCCGATAGGTGGAATGATGGCCGACAAGATGGGTGGCGCCAAGGTCACCCAGATAATCTCCGTGATAATGGTCATAAGCGCCCTTGGGGTCGCCTACTTCATCCAGGCGGCCTATGCTTCCGAAACCCCCGAACAATACTTCCTGCCGTTCATGTTGCTGTTCCTGACCCTGTTTGCCGCCACCGGCATCGGCAACGGTTCGACCTTCAGAACCATTGCCATGGTGTTCAACAAGGAACAGGCCGGCCCGGTACTGGGCTGGACATCGGCAGTGGCCGCCTATGGGGCTTTCATCATACCCCAGGTATTCGGAGAGCAGATGGGGCTGGGAACCCCCCAGTATGCCCTCTACGGATTTGCGGTGTTCTATACCGTATGCATCATCATCAACTGGTGGTTCTACCTGCGCCCGAACGCCTATGTGAAAAACCCCTGATGAAACCAGAAACGAAAACGGTCCGGCGGGAAATACCTGCCGGACCCGACAGGAAACAAGAATTTAAGGACCCAAAATGAGCCATCTTCTGGATCGACTGAATTTTCTGGCCCGCAAGAATGTCGGCACCTTCTCAAAGGGCCACGGTGTGACCACCAACGAAAACCGGGATTGGGAAAACAGCTATCGCAACCGCTGGCAGCACGACAAGGTCGTGCGTTCCACCCACGGGGTGAACTGTACCGGCTCCTGTTCGTGGAAAATATATGTAAAGGGCGGGATAGTGACCTGGGAAACCCAGCAGACCGATTATCCGCGCACCCGGCCTGACCTGCCCAATCACGAACCTCGTGGATGCGCACGCGGGGCCTCCTATTCGTGGTACATGTATTCGGCCAACCGGGTAAAACACCCGCTGATCCGTTCAAGACTGCTGAAATTGTGGCGGGCGGCCCGGGCCAGCCTTTCCCCGGTGGCCGCATGGGCATCGATCGTGCAGGACAAGAGCAAGCGCGAAAGCTATACGAAAATCCGCGGGCACGGGGGATTCGTACGTGTCCCCTGGGACGAGGTGAACGAAATAATAGCCGCCGCCAATGCCTACACGGCAAAAACCCACGGGCCCGACCGGGTATTCGGCTTTTCGCCAATTCCTGCCATGTCCATGGTTTCCTATGCGGCAGGCTCGCGCTATCTCTCGCTGATGGGCGGGGTGTGCATGAGTTTTTATGACTGGTATTGCGACCTGCCCCCCTCCTCTCCCATGACCTGGGGCGAGCAGACCGACGTACCGGAAAGCGCCGACTGGTACAATGCGGGTTTCCTGATGCTGTGGGGATCCAACGTGCCCCAGACCCGCACGCCGGATGCAC
>WFPQ01000053.1 GCA_015487515.1 Hyphomicrobiales bacterium
ATCTGATTCTTGCCCATCAGAAACCCCATTCCATAAGTGCAAGAAATGCTCTGGTGGGGCGGATCAGCAACATGACATCCCTGGCAAGGGGCCAGGTACTGGTGGAGGTCGAAGTGGAAGGCCAGATTGTCAGTTCCCTGATTTTTTCACGCTCGGCCAGGGAAATGCAGCTTGAGAACGATCAGTCCATATTCGTGGTTTTCAAATCGGCTTCCCTGGAACCGGTGATGACGGGGCAGTAAATTACCCGTGCAAGGGAATTGGGTTCTGGAACCATGTGGCCTTCAAAGGGTCAGCAATTCGGAAAAACGCTTCAGGGTCTTGCGCAGGATTTTTCTTTCCCTGCTGCCAAGATCTTCCATCAGTGCTTCTTGCAACTGTTCCCACTGCATGACGATCTTCTTGCGCAGCCTGCGCCCGCTTTTGGACAGCCTGGTGCGGGCCTTTCCTTCCGGGCCATCAAAATCCCTTGCAACAAGGGACAGGGAAAGCAGGCGGTTCATGCGCAGTTGCAAAGCGTGTTCGCTCATTCCGGTAATGGCGCAAAGCTGGTCATCCTCAAGGTGGTTCCTGCCCTTAAGGGCCAGTATTATGGCATCATCCCCGGAATATATGCCGGTTTCCTGCAATGGTTGCTGCAGGGCGAGACGGGCCAGCTGTCCTGCTTCGATCAGGTGATATAGGGGCGAGTCATTGAGTTTTTTTGCCATGGCCCCATGATAGTGGGTTTTTTGCCCCGGGGCGATGATCGGCTGGCAATATCGTTAATCGGGTACGGGAGCGGGGCGGGACGAACAGATGAACCCCCGGGGAACTTGATCCCCGGGGGTTCTGTTGATCTTGCAGAATGCTACTTGCGGATTATGCGCCCGTCGAGATAGGGAATGTAACCTTCGGCATCGGCCAGATATTCGGAAACGACTTCGGCCAGATCCGGTCCGTAATCATAGACGTCGCTGGCATCGAGGAACATCTTGTAGCCATCGCCGCCATTGCGCACATAATTGTTGGACACAACACCGTACCGGGCGTCCGGGTCGATGGGTACCCACTGGCCATCCTTTTGCACCCTGACAGCGGTTATGCGGCCCTCATTGGGGGGAACCGAGGGATCCCATTCATATTGCAGGCCCGCAACCTGGGGGAAGCGTCCCTTGACATCCTCGACCTGGCTGACGCCATTTTCCAGGGCGGCAATTATCGTTGCCCCGGAAACATAGAAGGTGGAAAGGGTGTTCTGGAATGGCAGTACCATGAATACTTCGCCCATGGTTATATCGCCTGCATCGATGGAGGCACGAAGTCCGCCGCCATTCTGTATGGCAATGGTTATGCCCTGATCCCTGACGCGATCAAGCATGGCATCGGCAACCAGGTTGCCCATCTCGCATTCCTGAACACGGCAGACCGAGCGGTCGCCTTCTATTTCAGCTTCCGTGAAGGCCACTACCTTCTGGCGGATTTCTTCCAGCGGAATTGCCATTTCGGTCACGCGATCCTTGACCGAGGCATTTTCGTTGACGGAAGCGTCCATGATCAGTGGTTCGCCGGTGGCGCTTATCAGATTGCCTTCGTCGTCAAAGGTCGCATTGAGTTCACCAAGAAACTTGCCATAGGCAAAGGCCGAGACAATGGCCGTGTTTCCGACCATGGTCGGATAGGGGCCATCGGCATTTTCGGCAATGTTCGAAAGGTAGGCATTGGAATGGCCGGCAACTATTATGTCGACCCCGGTGGTCCTGGCGGCAATATCAAGGTCCAGTTCGTAGCCGGAGTGGGACATGACGACAATTATGTTGACCCCCTGGGCCGTCAGGCGGTCAACCTCGGCCTGAACGGCCGGGACGGGGTCGGTAAATGTTATGTTCTTGCCCGGGCTGGCAAGTTCGTCCGTATCCTGGGGGGTAAGGCCGATCAGGCCGATCTTGCGTCCGCCCCGTTCAAGAACGGTTGATTTCTGCAGTACCCCGGCCAGGGCGGGTTCGGCCGAAACATCGGCATTGGACATCAGTATGGGAAAATTGATGTTGTCCATGAAACCGCGCAGAACCTCGGGGCCGTCGTCAAATTCATGGTTGCCCACGGTCATGGCATCATAGCCGAGGCGGTTCATCATCTCGGCGGTGAACTTGCCCTTGTAATAGGTATAGAACAGGGTGCCCTGGAATTGGTCGCCGCCATCGAGCAAAAGGGAATTGTCGGCCCTGGCCCGGGCCTCTTCAATGGCGGTGAGCAGGCGGGCGGAGCCGCCAAAGCACTTGCCCTCAAGGTTGTCATCAACGGAGCAGGGGCCGTTGAACCTGCTGATGGGCTCGAAGCGGGAATGGAAATCGTTGGTGTGCAGAATCGTCAACTGGTACTGGGCCAGCGCCGGGCTGACAGCGCCCATCCCGGCAACCAGTACCGAGCTCATCAGGGCGGTTTTCAACATGGGGTTCATAAGTTCCTCCTGTAGCTAGAGCATAGCGAACTTTTCAGACCGTGAAAGGTCATGCTCCTTGGTCATGACCTGCTCACCTTAGATTTATTTGACAGCACATGAAACAGTATTCTTGGGCATGTTCAGCAATATTTGGGGTATGTGACCGTTTGGGAAAACCAGCAGGGTACTGGAATTTTTCCTTTTCGAACAAATGGTTGTCTGCAAAAATTTAATTCTGTGAAAAAGAAAGCAGGGGGGCCGATGTTCTATGGGCATGCATATTGCGGTTGCATATTGAACTTTCATCCTTAAGTTTAGCATTCAGGGAAAGCTGGAGGACATGGCATGGATGGTCTTAGCGTAACACTTATTACATTGGGCGTCTTGCTCATTCTCGTGTTGTTTTCGGGAGCCAAGATGGTTCCGCAGGGGTTCAATTTCACCATAGAGAGATTTGGCAGGTATACACGCACCCTAAAACCCGGGCTCAACCTGATAGTGCCATTCATCGATGGTGTCGGACGCAAGATGAACATGATGGAGCAGGTGCTGGATGTGCCCCATCAGGAAGTCATTACAAGGGATAATGCTACCGTAACCGCCAACGGGGTGACATTTTACCAGGTGATAGATGCAGCTGCCGCCGCCTATGAGGTGGCCAGGCTGGAGCATGCTATCCTCAACCTGACCATGACCAATATCAGGACGGTCATGGGATCAATGGACCTGGACGAGTTGCTGTCGAACCGCGATGAAATAAACAATCGGCTGCTAAGGGTGGTGGATGAGGCGGTCTCGCCCTGGGGGGTGAAGATTTCCCGCATAGAGATCAAGGATATAGATCCGCCAAAGGACCTGATTGACGCCATGGGCCGTCAGATGAAGGCGGAAAGGGAAAAAAGGGCCACCATTCTTGAATCGGAGGGGGCCCGGCAGGCGGCAATACTGAAGGCCGAGGGTTTGAAGCAGTCCCAGGTCCTGGAGGCTGAGGGACGGCGTGAAGCCGCGTTCAGGGATGCCGAGGCCCGCGAAAGGGCCGCAGAGGCCGAGGCTCAGGCC
>WFPQ01000054.1 GCA_015487515.1 Hyphomicrobiales bacterium
ACCATGCTGGTTCTGAACGGGGCCAAGGCCGAAACCGACCCTTCCGTCATCGCCCATCCAAAAAGCGAGGAAGAAGAATATTTTGCAGCCCAGATCAAAAAACGACTGGCAGCAGAACCGGGGTTTTATTCAAGGGTCAGATCCAACATACTGGGCGTTTCGGAAGAAACCACGACCGGGGTGATGCGCCTTTATCAACTGCACGAAAATGGCGACCTGCCCTTCCCGGCCATCAATGTGAATGACAGTGTCACCAAGTCCAAGTTCGACAACAAGTATGGGTGCCGGGAAAGCCTGGTCGATGCCATCCGCCGCGGCACCGACGTGATGATGGCGGGCAAGGTTGCAATCGTTTGCGGATATGGGGACGTGGGCAAGGGGTCGGCCCAGTCCCTGGCCGGGGCCGGAGCGAGAGTACTCGTGACCGAGGTGGACCCGATCTGCGCCTTGCAGGCCGCCATGGACGGGTTTGAAGTGGTAACCCTTGATGATGCAGCCCACAGGGCCGACCTGGTGGTAACCTGCACCGGAAACAAGGACGTGGTTACCCTTGACCACATGAAGAAACTCAAGGACATGGCCATAGTCTGCAATATCGGGCACTTCGACAATGAAATACAGGTGGCCGAATTGCAGAATTTCAAGTGGACCAATGTCAAGGACCAGGTTGATATAGTTGAACTTTCCCCAGAAAACCGCATCATATTGCTTTCCAGGGGACGGCTGGTGAATCTTGGCAATGCCACGGGGCACCCATCATTCGTCATGAGCGCCTCCTTTGCCAACCAGACCCTGGCACAGGTGGAATTGTGGACAAAATCAAGGCAATACGAGCCCGGAGTGCACGTGCTTCCAAAGCACCTGGATGAAAAGGTGGCGCAACTGCACCTGGAAAAACTGGGAGCAAAGCTGACCAGGCTATCCCCGGAACAGGCCGACTACATAGGGGTGGAAACCACCGGACCCTTCAAGTCCGAACATTACAGGTATTAGTGACAGGCCACAGCAACTGACATCAAAACCGCCAGCGGCAGGCCTTGCGGGGCGAAACGAATCCGGACAGGGATATGTGGAAGAGGGGCGGCTCGTGTTCCGCCCCCTCCGATTCTTGTTCCGGTTTTTGAAAAGTTCTTCCCGTAAAAACCGGAAAATACTGAAAAATGCCAAAAGACCGGGAGGAGCCTTGCCGCCCCCCCTTGCAGACGCCCCCTTGCCGGCAGCTCCCTTGCCCTGGAAACGGGCAGGGGCGGGTAAAAATGGTGATTTGCCGACAAATCAACATAAAAAAACATTCCCGGACAAATTAAGCTTCTTTTTACCCTTCAACGCTTGGCCGATGAACGGTATTGTCAAGTGATTCGGGGGGGCAAGATGCGCATGCGGCTGCATGGCTCCCCATGATCGGCAACCAATCTTTCGAGGCCATACAATGCACAGGGACAGGCATCGCAAATCCGCCTTTTCATCCTTCCTGCTGCACCCCATGTCGATTTCAGGCCTTGTTTCGAGCCTGGCCCTTGCGGCCACGCCCGCCCTTTCGCAATCACAGGCACCGGCAGCAGGCCAGGCCTTTGCATTGATGAATACCGACATGATAATGATCAGCCTGCCCCTGATAATCGGAGCCGGCGCCCTGGCCTTTGCCGGGCTTGTAATCGTCCTGCTGATCAAGTTTCGCAGGATGAACATGCAGACCAAGAAAACCGGCCAGAACCAGATTGCCGCCATGCGGGCAAAGCTGGACGAATATGAAGCCGCCTTTGCATGCCTGCCGGAGGTCAGTGTCCTGTGGACACAATCGGGGGAACCGCAAATCTTTGGAAAGCCTGCATCCCTTGGCCAGCCAGACATGGGGTTGAGGCAGTTCCTGGACTTTGAAAAATGGCTGGTTCCTGCCGATGCGGCCAAACTTAATGCCGGCATCAGGCACCTGCACGCCAACGGACAGGGGTTTGCCGCCAGCGCCAGGACCAGGTCCGGCAAGCAATTAAGGGCAGTGGGTGAAACGAACGGGGGAACTGCCATCTTGCATCTGCGCCCGGCCAGCTCCCTTGAACCCGATGCAGACGGCAGAGCAGGGGAAGGCGCCGCTTCGGAAAACGGCAGGGCGGAAACGCAAATGGAAACGATACTGCCCGTTCTCGAGTTGCTGGAGGAACCTGCATGGATCAGGAACCCCGATGGAAAAATCACCTTTGCCAATGCCGCCTATGGCAGGTTTTGCAGGGAGGCCGGTCTTGCAGATGCAAAGACATACGGGAAGGAAAAAGAATCCGAGGGGGCAAGAAAATATCCCGAGCTTTTTTCCCCAACCGATATTTCCATGCACCACAAAGCCCTGGATGAGGATGAACGCAATGCCAGACATTCGACAATCAATACTCCGGTAATACTGGATGTTTCCATTGACGAAATGGACGAGAAACATGAACTGGTCCTTAAGCGGATCGGCAATTCGGACCTTGGCCTGCTGAGAAAAAAGGCCGGTTCGGAACGCAGCGAAAAGGAAACGGAAAGTGGCCAGCCTGACCATGTCGGCCTGATTCTGAATGCCATAGACATCCCGATGGTGGTTTTTGATCGCAATGGCCGGCTAAGGCAGTTCAATCACGCCTACAGGGAATTGTTCGGTCTCGATGAAAAATGGCTGAGCGAGGGAAGAAACGAGCGGGAGATAATAGACCTGCTGCGCCGGCAGGAACAGTTGCCGGCCGAGGCAGACTACAAGAAATGGCGCACCAGGCACCTTGAATCATACAAGCTCAAAAAACCGCGAAAGGAAACATGGCACCTGCCAAGCGGGCAGACACTGGAGGTGATCGCCACTCCAAACCCTGAAGCAGGAGGGGTAATCTATGTATTTGAGGACATTTCGGAACAACTGAAACTGCAAAGTTCCAACAATGCCATGGTGGTGGTGCAGCGCGAAACCCTGAACGCCCTGAGCGAAGGGGTGGCGGTTTTTGGAACCGACGGACGCCTGCGCCTGTACAACAGCAGGCTTTCAAACATCTGGAAGCTGCCCATGAACGAGTTGAACCAGAATCCCCACATCGACAGGATTATCAAGACCTGCGGCCAGTCCATTCCCGAAGATGGCGAAGAAATATGGCAGCGCCTCAAGCAAAACGTGGTCGATTTCGATCCGGGAAGGCTTGACCATAGCGGACGCATAAAGCGCAAGGATGGACGGCTGGTCGATTATGCAATCGTTCGCCTACCCGATGCCCAGACCCTGCTTACATTCGTGGACGTGACAAAAAGCGCCAATTATGAAACCGTCCTCAAAGAGCGAAACGAGGCCCTTGAAACCGCCGACCGGCTAAAGGATGCATTCATTCAGAACGTCTCCCACGAATTGAGAGTCCCCCTGACCTCGATAATCGGTTTTGCCGATCTCCTGGCCTCCGACAGCTTCGGCCCCCTTAATGAAAAACAACGCACCTATACGGATTATATCCGATCCTCGACGGCAGCCCTTGGCACCCTCATAGACAACATACTGGATCTGACCAACGTGGATGCGGGCATCGCCAGGCTGGACCTGGAGGAACTGGACATCGAAAAACTGATAGAAAAGGCAAAGACCGGATTTTCCGCCACCATGGCCAAGGCCGGCAATGCCGGCTCGCTGAACCTGAAGGTGAACATGCCGAACCCGGCCCCGCGCTTCGTGGCCGATGGCAACCGGATCGTGCAGATACTTTATAACCTGCTTTCCAATGCGGTAAAATTTTCGGATCCGGGCTCCGAAATAGAACTGAGCGTAGAGGAAAATGCCGGCTGGATACGCTTTGTCATAGCCGACCAGGGAATAAGCGTTCCGGACGAACTGAAGAAGGCCCTGAAAAAACCCGACAATGGCCGTTCCCTGAAAGAATTGCACCGCAGTTCCGGAATCGGGCTGACCGTGGTAAAGGCATTCGTTGAACTGCATGGGGGAAATATCAGCATGCCGGAAGGTGTGACAGACGGCAACCGGGTTATCGTCAACCTTCCTGCCGATGCATCGGCACTGATCGGGCAAAGGGCCTGATGAAGGAAAATCATTCCATCAGCATATGCATAAAAAACGAAGACCAGACCAGAAAACTGGCAAAGATTCTGGCCGCCCGCATCAGGCCTGGCTGCCTGATATTGCTTGACGGCACCCTTGGAACCGGAAAAAGCACCCTGGCACGCCACATGATCAGAAGCCTTCTGAACCAGCCCGAACTGGAAGTCCCCTCGCCCACCTTCCTTCTGGTCCTGCCCTATGAAAACGAAGAATATTCCATATTGCATGCGGATATCTACAGGATAGAACATCCCGAGGAGGTGGAGGAACTGGGGCTGCTCGAGAACGAGAAAGCCATTGTCATAGTGGAATGGCCCCAGCGGGCCCCATGGCTGGAAGACGAGGCCGACCTGGTGATCCATATGACAATGGACAAGGGGGAAACGGGGCGGCTGATAAGAATGGAAGCCCCGGGCAACCCGGACCTGCTTGAACAGGCGGAGCTTGATCTTGCGTCCCTGAAATCCGAATAGGCTTTTATTTCATCCGCCCCCGTGCAAAATTCTTCTTTCGTTATGCGGAGGTTTTTCATGGATCAGAAAATATTTTCAATTCCACCCCATGAAAATTTCCTTGAAAAACTGGTGGAGGGAATAATAAAGGGCCCCCTGCTTGGGG
>WFPQ01000055.1 GCA_015487515.1 Hyphomicrobiales bacterium
CCGGCTCAACGATTACCGCGGCAATGGTCGAGGCATCATGCAGGCCAATTATGCGATCAAGTTCATCGGCCAGGTGAGCCCCGTGTTCGGGTTCCCCCCGGGTAAAGGCATTCTGCTCGGGCAGGTGGGTGTGGGGCAGGTGGTCAACCCCGGTAAGAAGCGTGCCGAACATCTTGCGGTTGGGCACGATACCGCCCACCGATATACCACCAAAATTGACCCCGTGATAACCGCGTTCACGCCCGATCAGGCGAAACCTGGCCCCATCCCCGCGCGCCCGATGATAGGCCAGGGCGATTTTCAAGGCCGTTTCAACACTCTCGGAACCCGAATTGGTGAAAAACACGTGATTGAGGCCATCCGGGGAAATGTCGGCCAGCCGGTTGGCCAGTTCAAAGGCCTTGGGATGGCCAATCTGAAAGGCAGGGGCATAATCCATTTCTGCCGCCTGCTTCTGGATGGCCTCGGTGATTCTCGGCCGACAGTGACCGGCATTCACGCACCACAGGCCCGCGGTCGCATCCAGCACCTTGCGGCCATCGGAAGCGGTATAATGCATATCGGCAGCACCAACGAACATACGCGGGTTCTTCTTGAACTGGCGATTGGCCGAAAACGGCATCCAAAAGGCCTTAAGATCATTCGGCACCACCCCGTAGGTGGCAGACGCATCGCTTGAATCTGTCATCTAGCTCCCCAAAATACCCTCAAGAACCAAGGCATGCCACAAGGCACCAAATACCAAATGCCAAGAGCTTGGCTCAAAAGGGTTTGTATGTTACCCAGTTTTTGACCAATTGATAAAATATTAGCATCAAGGGCGGCTCAGGCAAGCAAAATTATCGTGGGGAAGGATTATTGTTGCCCGAAAGTTCAAAAGGTGATGGCGCTGATCCAGGGATGATCAAAAATGACTCGGTCAGAAAAAAAGGCACAGCTACCATCCGGGGACTCCCCGAAGGGCAGAACCCGGATCCAGAGAGAAAAGCGCGAGCTCATATTGCAGGCGGCTCTTGAAGTTTTTGCCGCCAGCGGCTTTCGCGGAGCCACGCTGGACCAGATTGCCGAGGCGGCAAAGATGAGCAAGCCCAACCTGTTATACTATTATTCCCGCAAGGAAGACATTCACCGGACCCTGATAGCAAGGCTGATGGAAACCTGGCTGGACCCGCTGAAATCCCTAAAGGCAAGCGGCGAACCGGTCGAGGAAATATGTGCCTATATCAACAGAAAGCTGGAAATGGCCCGGGATTTCCCCCGGGAAAGCCGCCTGTTTGCCAATGAAATATTGCAGGGAGCGCCCCATATCATCGACATGCTGGAAGGAGAGCTTAAAGAACTGGTGGATGAAAAGGCCCTGGTAATCAAAGGGTGGATGAGAGATGGAAAGCTCAATGAGTGCGACCCTCATCACCTGTTGTTCGCCATCTGGGCCACCACCCAGCACTATGCGGACTTCGACGTGCAGGTGCGGGCGGTTCTCGGCCCTGAAAAAAGCGGCGAAGAACGATTTGAGGCGGCGGCAAAATTCCTGGAAAACCTGTTCTGCAAGGGGCTTAAGCCCAAGGCTCAAGCGCCGGGCAGCCAGCTATCGGGCCAAAGCGGCTGAAGAACCGGGAACGAAACGGCAAGGGTGCCGCCGCCGGTCATGATGCTGGCGCAGACTCCGCCCCGGATTCCCCCATTACCCTTATTCGACACCCTTATTCGGCCGGCTCCTTCACCGCTGCCGGATTGTTGGGATGGGTAGTCCAGTTGGCATAATCCGGGCTGACCTGTTTTCCGGTGCGCTGATCCAGGGTACCGGGCTCCAGGGCCACCATCTCGATGCAGTTTTCCACCGGGCAGACATTGACGCACAGATTGCAGCCCACGCATTCGTCCTCCATCACCTCGAAATGACGCACGCCGTTTTTCGTGGCCATTATTGCCTGATGTGATGTATCTTCGCAGGCGATAAAACAGCGCCCGCATTCTATGCACAGGTCCTGGTTTATCCTGGCCTTGGTTATGTGATTGAGATTTAAAAACTGCCAGTCGGTGACATTGGGAACCGCCTTGCCGGCAAAATCACCTATTGAATCGTAACCCTTTTCGTCCATCCAGTTGGAAAGCCCCGAAATCATCTCTTCAACGATCTTGAACCCATGGGTCATGGCGGCGGTGCATACCTGCACATTGCCGGCGCCAAGGGCCAGGAATTCGGCCGCATCACGCCAGGTGGAAATGCCGCCAATGCCGGAGATGGGCAGGCCCCTGGTTTCCGGGTCCCGGGCAATTTCGGCCACCATGTTCAAGGCGATGGGTTTTACCGCCGGGCCGCAATAACCCCCATGGGTGCCCTTGCCGTCAATGGCCGGTTCGGGAGCGAAATTGTCCAGATCGACCGAAGTTATGGAATTTATGGTATTGATCAGGGAAACCGCATCGGCACCGCCCTTTCTGGCGGCCCGGGCCGGATAGCGGATGTCGGTGATGTTGGGGGTGAGCTTGACGATCACCGGCATGTTCGTATTGGCCTTGCACCAGCGGGTTACCATCTCGATATATTCGGGCACCTGACCGACGGCGGAGCCCATGCCCCTTTCGCTCATGCCGTGGGGGCAGCCGAAATTGAGCTCTATGCCATCGGCCCCGGTTTCCTCGACAACCGGCAGAATGGTTTTCCAGGCACTTTCCTCGCAGGGAACCATCAGCGAAACCACCACGGCCCGGTCGGGCCAGTCCTTCTTTACCTGCTTGATCTCGCGCAGGTTGACCTGCAATTCACGATCAGTGATCAACTCGATATTGTTCATGCCGATCAGGCGCCTGTCTCCGCCAAAAATCGCCCCGTAGCGCGGGCCGTTGACATTGACCACCGGCGGGCCGTCCTCGCCCAGCGTCTTCCACATGACCCCGCCCCAGCCGGCCCTGAAGGCACGTTCCACATTATAGGCCTTGTCAGTGGGCGGGGCGGAAGCCAGCCAGAACGGGTTTGGCGATTTAATGCCGACAAAAG
>WFPQ01000056.1 GCA_015487515.1 Hyphomicrobiales bacterium
CCCGACATAGAGCGCATTTCATCCCTGCTGCCCCCCCGCCGCCAGACCCTGTTCTTTTCGGCCACCATGCCCGATGAAATCCGACGCCTTTCCGAAAAATTCCTGAAAAACCCGGAAAAGATCCAGGTGGCCCGGCAGAATTCAACCGCCGAAACCATCGAGCAGCGCCTGGTCAATACCGGCAGCAAACCGGCAGAAAAACGCGCCACCCTGCGTGAGCAGATCGAACTGAGCAGGGATCTGAAAAACGCCATCATATTTTGCAACCGCAAGCGCGACATCGCCACCCTTACCCGTTCCCTTTCAAGACACGGATATAATGCAGGCGCCCTGCATGGGGACATGGACCAGAAAAACCGCATGGCAACCCTTGCCGCCTTCAAGGACGGGAGCCTCAAATTCCTGGTGGCCAGTGACGTGGCGGCCCGCGGCCTGGATATCCCCGCCGTCAGCCATGTATTCAATTTTGACGTTCCGACCCACGCCGAGGACTACGTGCATCGCATCGGCCGCACCGGGCGGGCCGGACGCCTGGGCACCGCAGTCACCCTGATCTCCCCTGCCGAAACCAAATATTACAAGGCCATAGAACAATTGATCGGCAAGAACATCAACTGGATGGCAGATGACCAGCCCCTGCCTCCCCGGATCGAAACGGCACCATCCCCCACAAAGGAAACCGGCGAACCATCCGGCAGGGACACGAAAGGACGGACTGCAAGAAAGGGAACCTCAAGAAAGACAGAAACCTCCGCCAGCAACAAGAACAGGGATCAGGCCGGACAATCTCACCAGGAGCAGTCACGGACCGAAAACCGTGGCAGAAAACCGGCAGAAAAACCAGTAAAACAAACGGCCGGACAACAAGAACAAAAAAACACTTCCCCGGACAGCAAGGCCAGCCCCTTTGGCGATGAAAGCGCAATTCCCGCCTTTCTTTTGCAATCCATGTCCTGAAAGCCGGGCACCCGCCCCATGAAAACCCGGTCATGCAATTGAACCGGATTTCCGACCTGCAAGATCAAGCTATTACTCCGATAAATTTACCCCCCCTTAACCCCATTTGACCATACTGGCTCTTATCCGGGGACGCTACAGAACATTGGGAACACCAAATGGGGGCCATCGTGGCAAACGACGAATATATCCGCACACTGAGTTATGCAGAAAAGGCCATGGGCCTTTTGAAACGGGGAGAAATTCCCGCCTACCCTCAATTTTACGAATTGTTCTTCACCTATTCGACCGGGGTAAATCCCGGTCTCAACGAGCGGATAAATTCCATAATGGGCGATGGGGTGCCGCGAATAGAAATTGTCGAAAGCCTTTATAATGAATTTTTGAAATCCGACGCCATAGACGAACGCGTGAACGTGGTTTCGGATCTGATGTCCAAGAACATCAATTCGGTCCAGGAAGCAATTCAGTCCGCCTCCAAGACGGCTGATTCCTATACCGGCGACCTGGAACAGGCCGAAGAGGCCTTTGCCAAGGAAACCAACGCCGAGACCCTTGGCATGATCACCAAGCAATTGCTGCTCAAGACCAAGATCATGCAGGAGGCCAACGCGGCTCTTGAAGGCCAGCTCAACAGCGCCCAGGACAATGTCTCGCAGCTAAAGCGTGACCTGGAAGAGGTTCAGCGCCAGTCCATGACCGATTCCCTGACCAACATATACAACCGCAAGTTCTTTGATCTTCACATTACCCGGGCCATAACCTCGGCCCGCCAGAACAGGGAACCCCTGTGCCTGGTCATGTCCGATATCGACCATTTCAAGAGCTTCAACGATACCTTTGGCCACCAGACCGGAGACCAGGTACTGCGCCTCGTGGCCATGACCCTGCGTTCCAACACCAAGGGTTCCGACCTGGCCTGCCGCTACGGAGGAGAGGAATTTGCCCTCATACTTCCAAACACCCGGCTGGAAGACGCCGTCAGCCTGGCCAACACCATTCGCAAGGCCATCCAGGCCAAGGAGCTTCTCAAACGCTCCACCAACGAAAAACTCGGCCGCGTCACCGCCTCTTTCGGCGTTTCCATGCTCAATGGCTCCGATAACGAAATAACCCTGATAGAGCGTGCCGACCGGGCCCTTTATGCGGCAAAGCGCAGCGGCCGCAACCGGGTAATTGCAGAAAACGACAAGGCCTTGCAGATAAGCAGCGCTGCCTGATCTTTCCCCCTTGTCAGGCACCCCCCTTGTCAGGCAATTGTCATCTTCCTGAACCTGCCGTCATTTGAACCTGTTGCCACTTGGGCTACTGCCAGTTGCAAAGATCGCCAAACGAACCGTTTGCCATCAGTCCCGAGACATTCCGGCAACCCCGCCAGGTCCCGTTCATGATCCGGGCCCTGGCGTCCATGACAGCATTCACCCCGGATTCAGGGGATCAGCGCTTTTGTGCCCGTATCCTTGCCAATTCTTCAAGGTCGGCCGGCTCCAGCTGCACACTTTCCCCGCATCCGCAGGCCCCGACCTGGTTGGGATTGGAAAATGTAAAGCCGGAAGAAAGCTTGTCCGTCTTGAAATCCATCACGGTTCCTAGCAGGAACAGGGTTGCCTTGGGATCCACATATATGTCGACCCCATGCTCGCTTACAAAATCGTCCCCCTCTATCGGTTTTTCCACATATTCCATCGTGTAGGCCATGCCTGCGCAGCCCGCATTCCTGACCCCGACCCTAAGCCCTATTACCGGCTTGTCACTATTGGCGATTATCTCCCTGACCCGCCTGGCCGCCGTCTCGCTAATGCTCATTATGTTCATGCAACCACCCGCAAGTCTTTCCAGTCACCAGCAATCATGTCTGCAGCCATCCGGTGCACCTTGCAAAAGTGCCTCTACCACCAGTTAAGGGCAACCTGGGCCTCTTCCGACATGCGATCGGGCGACCAGGGAGGGTCAAACACCATGTTGACCCTGACGTCCTGTATCCCCTCCACGCTGCGGGCCGCATTCTCCACCCAGATCGGCATTTCTCCGGCCACCGGACATCCCGGCGCCGTCAGGGTCATGTCGATTACCAGGTTGCGCTCATCATCAAGGTCTACCTTGTATATAAGACCAAGTTCATAAATATCCACCGGTATCTCCGGGTCATAGATGGTCTTGATGGCACCAATCAGATCATCGGTAATCCTCTGAATCTCTTCCGGCCCCAACCCGTCTTCGGCTATGTTGATTATGGCTCCGCTCTTCTTTCCCGGATCATTTTCATCAGCGCCCGGGCCCTGAACGCCGTCATCATCCTTGATGGCCCCATTTTCTTCTTTCATGTCAGCATCCCAAAATATGGCTTCTTGTTCAGGCGAAAAAGCTCATGGCCTTTCCTATGGCTTGTACAAGGGCATCCACATCATCCCTGCCATTATACATGGCCATGGAAGCCCGGCAGGTCGATGTGGCATCAAATCTCTTCAACAATGGCTGGGCGCAATGGGTTCCGGCCCTTACCGCAACCCCGTAGCGATCAAGGATTGCACAAAGATCATGGGCATGGATATTTTCGATTTCAAAGGAAAATATCGCCCCCTTGTTCCTGGCATTTCCGATGATGCGCAGGCTGTTGATGGAGCTTAGCTTTTGCGACGCATATTCGGCCAGTTCCCTTTCGTGCTCCATTATATCATCCCGGCCCACCTGGTCCATGTAATCCAGTGCCCTGGCCAGGCCGATGGCCTGCACTATGGGCGGAGTACCGGCCTCGAACCTGTGGGGGGGATCGTTATAGGAGACCCCTTCAAGGCTGACATCGAAAATCATTTCTCCGCCTCCCTGGTACGGGCGCATTTCCTCCAGCAGTTCCTTCTTGCCATAAAGAAACCCGATGCCGGTGGGCCCATATAACTTGTGGCCGGTGCCCACATAAAAATCCACGTCCAGGTCCAGAACATCAACGGGACAGTGAACCGCCCCCTGGCTTCCATCCACCAGCACTACTATGCCCCTGGAATGGGCAATTTCTATTATTTCCTTCAACGGGGTTATGGTGCCCAGCACGTTCGACATGTGGGTTACTGCCACGATCCTGGTTTTTTCATTCAGCGAGCGCTCAAAGGCCCCCATGTCAAAGCCCCCGTCATCCCTTACATCGAACCAGTTAAGGCGGGCCCCGTTGCGCTCCCTGAGAAAATGCCACGGCACGATGTTGGAATGATGCTCCATTATGCTAAGGGCTATCTCGTCCCCCCTTCCAACCCTGGGTCCCGCATGGGAATGGGCCACCAGGTTTATGGCTTCGGTGGCCGAGCGGGTAAATATCAC
>WFPQ01000057.1 GCA_015487515.1 Hyphomicrobiales bacterium
CCCCAGGCAAGATCATCGCCATCAAGGCCGATCAGGCGTTCGTGCCATTTCCCATTCCGGTATTGATATTGATGAATGGGCAGGGCGTCGAAAAATTCGTTGGCAATGATTATGAGGGGGCCATCGGTTTCTTGCAACTGGTCGATTTCCTCTATCCAGGCGGGGGCATGGGATTCAAGGGCCCGGCCCTGCAACTGGCGCAGGGGGCGGCTGGTTTCGAGCAGGACCAGTTGCGCTGCATCAAGGGCCTGGGGGGCCCTTGTTATAACCCGCATGATATCGGCCATCAGGGTGCCCCGGCCCGGCCCCAGTTCGGCAAGGGTGAATTTTTTCGGGCACCCTATCATGTTCCATTGCAGCAGAACCCAGGCCCCGAGCATTTCTCCGAACATCTGGGAAATTTCCGGGGCGGTTATAAAATCCGCCTTGCTGCCTATGGGATTGGAAGATTTGTAATATCCCTGGTGCGGATGGGTCAGGCAAAGGCGCATGTAGGTGGCAAGGGACATGGGGCCATCGGCCCTTATCTGCAGCCTTATCTGCTCGCCAAGGTCAAGGGAGCCGCTTTTTTCACCAGCGGCTTCTGTTTCGTCAGGAACGGTCGGGATCATGGGGAATGATCATGTTTTGTCGGCGGGGTTTTTCATGGCGTAGGTGATCAGGGCAATGCCAACTGCCAGCATTGGAAGGGTAAGCATCATGCCCTGGGTTATCCAGTCGGTGCCAAACAGGTATCCGATCTGGGGGTCGGGCAGACGTACCTGTTCGACCAGCAGCCGGGACAGGGCATAGCCGGTTCCAAACACTCCGGCAACGAGGCCGGGCCGGCGCAGGCCAAACATCATGTGAGTTACGATTCTGACGACCAGGAACAGGACCAGGCCTTCGAGCAGGGCCTCGTAGAGCTGGCTGGGATGGCGGGGCACGTCGCCGCCATTGGGAAAGATCACACCCCAGGGCAGATCCGTCGGGCGCCCGAAAAGTTCGCCATTGATGAAATTGGATACCCTTACCAGGCCGATTCCAATGGGAGAAACCGCCCCCAGCAGATCAAGGGCCGAAAGAAAACCGGCCTTCTTGTGGCGTGCAAAGAAATACATGGCGACAATGACGCCGATCAGGCCCCCGTGAAAAGACATGCCACCAAGCCAGGTTTTGAAGATGTCCATGGGATTGGCGGCAAAATAAAGGGGGTCGTAAAACAGCACATAGCCAAGCCGGCCACCGATGATGGCTCCGAGAACGGCCCAGACGGCAAAGTCGATGAACTGGTCGGGGGTGAAGGGGGGACTGGTCCTGTACCAGAGCGAGGCGCGCTTGAGCAGAAATCTGCCATAGAAGATTCCAAGGATTATCCCAAACAGGTAGGCAAGGGAGTACCAGCGTACGGCGATGGGGCCGATGGAAAAGGCAACGGGATCAATATCGGGAAATGGCAAGGCTTTGCTCCGGTGAATTTTTGGCAATCATGCAGTTCGTGGTCATGCCAAGTGGCAATCATGCAATATGTCATTGGTGGGCAAAATATGTCATTTGCCGGGAACATGATAGGGGCAGGGGGTAAATAGTTGGTGGGAAAATTTGCAGATAACGGGCAAATGGCCGGCACCAAGGCACATGGGGCGGACATGGCTCTGGTCAAGCGGGCCATTGGCACCTAAATACAGGTCGTTGCCGCAGTCCGTGCATGAAGTTTGTACATGACATGCACCGGATGGTGCGGCGTGCAGTGGAAAAACAAGGAAACGGACATGAATCAGGGCAGCAAGGTATTTGATGATATTGGCAGATTGATGAATGATGCGGCCGGGGTGGCCGATGGGGTCAGGCGGGAGGTGGAAACGGCCTTCAGGTCCCAGATGGAAAGAATCGTTGCCGATCTGGACCTGGTGAGCCGGGAGGACTTTGAGGTGCTCAGGGAGATCGTCGAGGTGCAGGGCGAGGAAATTGCTTCCCTGAAAAAGGAATTGTCGGCCCTTCGTACCCGCAAGAAGAGTTCTTCGAAATGAAATTGGCTCTTTCTGATGGCTTTTGGATGCCCTGCGGGTTGCCTTGTTGAAAAACATTCATCGTTAACCAATGCTTAACCATGATTGAGGGAGAGTTAACGGGCCGGTGCCCTGCTGTTTACTGCACGAAAAAGGGAGCGTGGTTCGCGTGAGCAGTGTTGGTAATGGTGTTCGTGCAAATAGTCTTGTGGGCAAAAGTGCGAACTTGGTGCCACCCTTGTTGCGGTGGGTGTAGAGTTGAAAGATGTCCCGATTCGATTAATTGAAGTTCCGGGACGGGATTTTGAACATGCATGACTGGATCGTTGCCCTTTCGGGCTGACATTGATTTGTTGCTCCTTCGGGCTGACATATAATTTCGAGGCAACCACAAATGGCACTTTTGCTGCAATCAGAGCCGGACCGGACCATGCATCCGGTGGATATTATCGAGCATATCGCTTCGATAAATGATTGGGTGTTCGAACGCCGGGAGTCGGACGAGATTTCCATATCGGTGCGCGGGGGCTGGAGTGATTACCATGTCACCTTCAACTGGATGGAACACATGGAATCCCTGCACGTGGCCAGCGCCTTTGATCTGAAGGTGCCTGAAGCCCGGAGCGGGGAGGTAAGAAAGCTGATCGCGATGATCAACGGGCAGATGTGGATCGGGCATTTTGACATCTGGAACGGAGAGGGGGTGGTGCTGTTTCGCAATTCTCACCTTCTGTCGGGGGGGGCGGAAGTGTCGCCCCAGCAGTGCGAGACCCTTTTGCGTTCGGCAACCGAGGCCTGTGATCATTATTACCAGGCATTTCAGTTCGTGGTCTGGGCCGGAAAATCCGCCAGCGAGGCGCTGGACTACGTATTGTTTGAGACTTCGGGTGAGGCCTGACTGGCGATCGGCATGGGGGATGCTGCTGTTACAATTGGCGGGCAATCATTGATGGGCGCTGGGACTTGAACATCGGGGACGTGAAATCGCTGGTTCTGGTGGGAGCCGGGAAAATGGGCATGGCCATGGTCCGGGGCTGGATCGATGGCGGGCTTGCGGGTTCTGCGCTGGTTCTGGTGGATCCGGCACCTGGCAATGAAACAAGGCTGTTTGCCGAAAAAAACGGCATTTCCCTGGTGCCGGAATTTCCGGATGGCGGAGCACAGGTGGTGGTGCTGGCGGTCAAGCCCCAGGTTGCAAAGAGGGTAATGGCCGGGTTTTGCAAAAAGATTTCAAGGGATACCCTTGTTCTGTCGGTGATTGCAGGATTTTCCCTTGCGGCACTTGAAAAAGCCCTTGGCAGCGAAAGGATTGTGCGCACCATGCCCAATACTCCGGCCCAGGTCGGCAAGGGGGTTACCGGAGTGGTGGCGGCAAGCGGGGTCGAAGG
>WFPQ01000058.1 GCA_015487515.1 Hyphomicrobiales bacterium
CTCATATTCATGCCCATGGCCATATCCTTTGTCGGTGCCTCGGTAATATGGAAATTCATCTATGATTATCGTGGTGTTGACGTGGAGCAGATAGGTCTGCTGAATGCCCTGGTTCAGGGTTTCGGGGGCACTGCCCAGGCCTGGATTACCCTTCCGTTCTGGAATTCGGTGTTTTTGATGATCATCATGATATGGATCCAGGTGGGTTTTGCCATGATAATTCTTTCTGCTGCCCTGAGGGGGGTTTCGGAGGAAACCATAGAGGCGGCCAGGATTGACGGGGCCAACGATATCCAGATATTTTTCAATATCCTAATTCCCCAGATCATGCCCACCATAATCGTTGTCTGGACCACCATCACAATCACGGTGCTGAAGGTTTTCGATATCATCCTGGCCATGACAAACGGCCAGTGGGATACCCAGGTGCTGGCGAACCTGATGTTTGACTGGATGTTCAGGGGTTCTGATTTTGGCCGTGGCTCGACCATTGCAATAATCATCATGCTGGCGGTTCTGCCGGTCATGATCTGGAATATCAGGCAGGCCAGCCGGGAGGAGGGCACCCGATGATGACAAGAGTTCTTAGACGCCTGACATGGGGAAAGGTCGCCGCCCACTCGTTGCTGCTGTTTTTTGTTCTGGTCTGGACGCTGCCAACGGCGGGCCTGCTGATTTCCTCGCTGCGCGACAAGGATCAGCTGGCCATTTCCGGCTGGTGGAGCGCCCTGACCACCACCGAGCGCAACGAGGTCGCCCGCCTGCCAAAGGCCGATGCCCAGGTTCAGGAGAACGGTCGGTTTGTAATCCGCGGAGAATTGTTCGAACCCGCCTCCGGGCGCACCATAACCAGTTTCGGGGTTTCGGCAAATTCCATTGGCCAGGCCCGGCCCGGCGAAACCATTCCGTTCAGGAACAACGGAGAAATATCGGTTTTTGAAGATGGGGCTTACGAGTGGGTTTCAGACGAGGAATTCACCCACACCCGCGGTCCCCGCCTGTTTTACAAGGCCGGGATTCCGCCAACCTTTACCCTGGACAATTATTTCGAGGTCCTGGCTTCCCAGGGCATCGGCCGCTCGTTCATCAATTCCTTTACGGTTACCATTCCGGCGACCATAATTCCAATTCTGATTGCGGCCTTTGCAGCCTATGCCCTGGCCTGGATGTCGTTTCCCGGCCGTGGCTGGCTGGTTGCGATAATCGTCGGCCTTCTGGTCGTGCCCTTGCAGATGTCCCTGATTCCGGTTTTGCGCATGTATAACGCCATTGCTGCCATCACCGGCGGGGATTCAAAGACCTATCTGGGCATCTGGCTGGCCCATACGGCTTTCGGCCTGCCCCTGGCCATCTACCTTTTGCGAAACTACATGGTTGGCCTTCCGCGGGAAATCATGGAATCGGCCCGCATTGACGGGGCTTCCCATTTCAAGATTTTCACGACCATGGTTCTGCCTTTGAGTTTTCCCGCCCTGGCCTCGTTTGCCATTTTCCAGTTCTTGTGGGTCTGGAACGACTTGCTGGTGGCCACGGTATTCCTGGGCAATACGGAACAGACCCTGGTGCTGACCGGGCGCCTGCGCGAGCTTCTTGGCTCCAGGGGCAACAATTGGGAGATCCTGACCTCCGGCGCCTTCATTTCCATAGTCGTGCCGCTGATCGTGTTCTTTTCCCTGCAACGATATTTTGTCCGGGGATTGCTGGCCGGGTCGGTAAAATAGCCTTCGGTGCCGGCTATTCTGTCTGTTCCGGGTTGTCCTGCAGATCCCTGCCGATCAGGAACCGGGCCGGGATTATGGTCTGGCTGCGCGCTGCCCTGTTTTCGCACTGCTCGATTATTCCCTTTACCAATTGCTCGCCCGCATCGCGCAGGGAAGAACGCACGAAGGTGAAAATCCCCTCATAGGGGCTGAGATCCAGGTAGTTCAGCATGTCGTCCATGGTGGCAATGGTGATGTTCCTGCCCGGCTTCCTGCCCGCCTGCATCAATGCCCCGTACCCCTCGACCGCCATCAGGGCCGATGAATAAAGAATGGCGCTGACATCGCCATCCATCAGGGCCTTCTTGGTCAGTTGATATCCCGCATTGACCATGGGGTGGGTGGCATTGAAGGTCCTGACGGTTTTCGGGTCCCGCCCCATTTCTTTCAGGGCCTGTTCCACTCCTGATTGCCTTGCGCTGGCAAAGGTGAATTTTGCATCCCCGTTCAGAAAGGCTATTCTTTCATGCCCGTTGGCCACCAGCAGTTTTGTCAGTCTCTTGTAGATTCCGGGATTGTCGATATCCACCCACGAATATTGATCCGGGTTTTCGGCCCTGGAATGAACGATGAAGGGCTTGCCTGAATCCAGCAGGTATCTTATGCGCGGGTCATTGTGCTGGGGCAGGTCGACTATGAAGCCGTCCACCGAATTGTCACGCACATAACGGTCATAGACCCCGATCTGGTGTTCCGTATTGTCGCTGGTCAGAACGATGTCATAATTGGCCATCCGGGCCCCGCGCAGAACCCCGGCCATGACCTCGACAAAGTGGGGGTCGACGAATTTCTTGTCATTGTCCGCCTGTATCCAGGCAATGTTGTGGGTTCTTTGGGTTACCAGGCGCTGGGCGTTGCGGTTGGGCCTGTAGCCATGTTTCCTGGCCGCTTCCCGAACCCGCTCCCTGGTTTTGGCGCCTACATCGTCATATCCGTTAAGGGCGCGCGAGATCGTGGTGATCGAAAGGTCCAGTTCTGCCGCCAGGTCCTTTATGGTTATGGAGCTTCTGGTTCCGGTTTTTTTGCCCGGCCCGGTTCTTTTATGAAAACTTTTTCTTGCCATGACCAACCCCTATCAGGAAATGGCCCACTTCCCAATATCTGCAAATATCTGATGTGCAATGGTTGACCTTTGTGCTTTTCATTCGATAATGTCAATTTACTAAAACGTTTTGGTAAATCGCAGCCGCGTTTTGCCGGAACATCAGTTGCGAACTGCCGGAATATAGTCCTGCCGGAATGTCATGGTGATGGTGAACCCCTTGAAAAGGTTGTTTGTCATCGGGTTGACATGTTTTCCCGATGGCGCGGTCCGGACTGGTTGCATGGGGTAGGGGCCGTAACATGATCCACGATTATTATGCACCTGAGAACAGGCATAACCGTTCTGATTCCATGGACAGGGACTGGTGGCGCGGTGCGGTTATTTACCAGATTTATCCCAGGTCCTTTCAGGATCACAACGGGGATGGAATAGGTGACCTGGTTGGTATAAGCCAGCGGCTGGAATATGTTGCCGACCTTGGGGTTGATGCCATCTGGATTTCTCCGTTTTTCACCTCTCCGATGAAGGATTTTGGCTATGACGTGTCCAATTATCGTGATGTGGATCCGATTTTCGGGGTCATGGAGGATTTTGACAGATTGGTCGAAAAGGCCCACGGTCTTGGGCTCAAGGTCATAATAGACCAGGTGATTTCCCATTCTTCCGACCAGCACAGCTGGTTCAGCGAAAGCCGCCAGTCAAGGACCAATGCCCGTTCCGACTGGTATGTCTGGGCCGATGCCCGCCCCGATGGCACTCCGCCCAACAACTGGCTTTCGATCTTTGGCGGTCCCGCCTGGCACTGGGATCCGCGGCGCAAGCAATATTACATGCATAATTTTCTTTCGTCACAGCCCGACCTGAATTTTCATAACCCCGAGGTGCAGGACGCCCTGCTCAGCGAGATGAAGTTCTGGCTGGAGC
>WFPQ01000059.1 GCA_015487515.1 Hyphomicrobiales bacterium
ATCAAACACTGGATGAGAATGGCTCAGAAAAGAACCATGGAGGACGTCTGGAAACAGGTCGGTCAACTCGTGGGTACAGTCTCCAAACAAGAATGTGCAAATTATTTCAAAAATGCCGGATATGCTTCCAACTAAACCTGATAAACTCTAAAAATCGCCGGACCTGGGGGATGGCAGGTGGCAGGTGGCAGGTGGCAGGTGGCAGAGATTGTTTCGCCAAGCCGGGGAAATGATCAAATGGCACTTCAATCCAGGGAATAGCCGGTGCCGCGAACCGTTCTTATCAGCCCGGGCCCGCCGCCCTGAACAAGGGACTTGCGCAGACGGGCAATGTGCACATCAACGGTGCGATAGTCAAAATCACAATTCACGCCCCAGACCCGGTCCAGCAACTGGTTGCGGGTAAAGACCTGTCTTGGATTCTGCATCAATACGGCCAGGAGCCGGAACTCGATAGGCCCCAGCTTCAATGGCTTGCCATTGCGAAAAACCCTGTGGCTGGCGCTTTCAAGCACCAGATCACCATGGGCAAGAATTTCTCCGACACTGGCCGGAGAGGTGCGGCGCAGCATGGCCCGCACCCGGGCCATGAGTTCATTTATGGAATAGGGCTTGACCAGGTAATCATCGGCCCCGGTTTCAAGACCCCTTATGCGGTCTGCCTCCTCGCCCCGGGCGGTCAGCATGATAAGGGGGATCTTTCTGGTAATCCTGCCGGCCTTCAGTTGCCGGCAGACCTCGATGCCCGAAACACCCGGCAGCATCCAGTCAAGAATAATGAGATCGGGAACCGTTTCAACGGCCAGTTCCAGCCCCTCTTCTCCGGTGAGGGCCCCTTCAACATGAAATCCTTTATTTTCGAGATTGTAGGATATCAATTCGGCCTGGGCCGCCTCGTCTTCTATGATCAACACCCGGGCAGATGAATCGCCAGGATATTGCCGGGGTTTTTCCACCATGACCTTATGCTCTTTCTTGTGCCTTTGTCCTGGACCTGCTTCAATTTTCCCTTGTCATTTCCACCACCATGGTCGAAGTCCTGTCACCCTTTGGCCGTCTCTGCTCGGGGAATTTGCCCTCTACGAGATAATGGATCTGTTCGGCTATCTGAACGATGTGATCGCCACTGCGCTCGATGTTCTTGGCAATGAACAGCAAATGCATGCAAGGGGAAATGTTGCGCGGATCTTCCATCATGTAGGTCAGCAGTTCCCGAAACAGGCTGTTATGCATCAGATCCACGTCTTCGTCGCGCAGGCGAACGTCCTCGGCAGCGGGCACATCATTGCCAATGAAGGCATCCAGCACATCAACGATCATCTGCAGCACCAGATCGTTCATGCGGGCCAGGGTGTTGGCGGCGGAACCAACGGGAGGAAAGCGGGCCAGTACGCTGGAACGCTTGGCAACGTTCTTGGCATAATCGCCGATACGCTCCAGGTTGGAGGCCGCCTTCATGACCGCGACTATTATGCGCAGATCCTGGGCCATGGGCTGGCGCAGGGCCAGCAGGCGAACGGATTTTTCATTTATTTTCTGTTCCAATTCGTTGATGCGGCGGTCGGTCTTTCTGACCTTCTCACCCAGAACAGCGTCCCTTGAAACAACCGCACGAACCGAAAGGGAAAGCTGATTCTCCACCAGGCCTCCCATTTCCAGAAGCAGGGCCTTGACCTTTTCAAGATCCTTGTCAAAAGCATGAACTATATGGGTCTTGGTCATGAAGGCTTCCTATCCGATACGTCCGGTAATGTAGTTCTGGGTGCGCTCGTTTTGCGGATTGGTGAATATGGTTCTGGTCAGCCCGTGCTCCACCAGTTCCCCCATGTGAAAAAAGGCGGTGAACTGGGAAACCCGGGCCGCCTGCTGCATGGAATGGGTAACGATTATTATTGTATAATTTGCGCTCAGTTCGTCAATCAGTTCCTCCACCTTGGCGCTGGCGATCGGATCGAGGGCCGAGGCAGGCTCATCCATCAGGATTATCCCTGGCTCCACCGCGATCGCCCGGGCAATGCACAAGCGCTGCTGCTGACCGCCGGAAAGAGAGGTGCCGGGCTGATCGAGACGGTCCTGCACCTCGTCCCAGAGGGCAGCACGACGCAGGCTGTGCTCGACCCTGTCGGCCAGTTCGGACCTGGAAGCGGCAAGGGAATGGATGCGCAGGCCATAGGCCACATTTTCGAAAATGGACTTGGGAAACGGGTTGGGCTTTTGAAAAACCATGCCCACATGGGCCCTCAGGGCTACCGGGTCGACCCCTGGAGCATAAATATCCTGGCCGTCAATTTCAATGGTCCCGTCTATGCGGCAGCTGCCTATGAGATCATTCATGCGGTTGATGCATTTCAAAAAGGTGGTCTTGCCACAGCCCGAGGGACCGATGAGGGAAGTGACACGGTTTACCGGAAAATCCAGGCTTATGTCGAAAAGCGCCTGTTTATTGCCATAGAAAACATTGATATTGCTGGCGCTCACGACCGGACCATGCCCGGCGGCAGATGACGGGGAGGCGGCCGGGGCAGGAC
>WFPQ01000060.1 GCA_015487515.1 Hyphomicrobiales bacterium
TGATGGGAAACAACCAGTACTTGTCATAAATAAAGGTGATTCATTTTTGCAACACTATAGAGGTAATATTGAGTTTTTTGATGGTTTGTCTTGCCTGAAAGGGCAAATCAGTTCACTGGCAATGGTGCATGACAATTGGCGGTTTTTGATTCTACTTCTTGATTCTACGTGCAGCCGCTATTTCCTCCCTTACCTGGGTCGCTACGGCGGCCCTTTTTTTGTGGTTTTTCTGGCTGTGGCCTGGTCCGTTCAGGGTTTTTGTTGCCGGGCCTTTTTGCAGGAACGCTTATTGTGGAAAAGGGTGCGGCCGGGATCATTCGGCGGCGATATCCCTGCCATTGTCAAGGAAAAATTTGTCGTTGCGGCAGACCAGGTCAAAGTCCATGGCCATGAAATTTTCCATGAGGCGGGTTGCAATCTGCCTGATGAACTGAAAGTTGCCGTTGGGCTGGCGGGTTTTTTCGTTCATGTAGAGATGGCGGGAAAATTCTATCTGCAGGGCGTGGATGCCATGTTTCGGGGTGCCGTAGGAGTGGGTGATGAAGCCGCCCGCATAGGGGCGGTTTCTGGTTACCCTTAAGCCATGTTCGATAAAAAGTTCTTCTGCCATGTCAATCAGTACCGGCGAGCAGGTGGAACCAAAGCGGTCACCCAGGATTATTTCGGGATAGTTCGAATTTTTTGCACCGGCAGGGGCGGGCATGGAATGGCAGTCGATCAAAACGGCCACGCCGAAGCGGTCGAAGGTTCTTGAAAGAAGTTCCCTAAGGGTTGCGTGATAGGGCTTGTATATGCCCTCGATACGCATCATGGCGTCTGCAAGGGTAAGTTTTTCCCGGTATATGGGCTGGTCTTCAGCAACGATTCTGGCCAGGGTCCCAAGGCCGGCTGCAACCCTTTGGGAGCCGGTATTGTAGTGGGGGGGCAGGGGATCGCAGAACATTTGCGGGTCGAGTTCGTAAGGTTCGCGGTTCACATCCAGGTAGGCGCGGGGAAACCGGGCCCTGAGCAGTGGCAGGCCCAGATAGGGGGCGTCTGCAAAGATCTCATCGACAAGGCTGTCTTCAGACTGGCGTATTGCAAACCTGTCAAGGCGGGTGATCTTTAGAAAGCGCTTTGGATAATCGGTGCCCGAATGGGCGGAATTGAAGACAAAGGGGGCCGTCTGCCGCCGGGGGCGAATGGTTTCAAAGGCCGGCCTGTCAGCAAAATCGGATTGCATGATCCTGTCCGTCACAAACTAGTTTTCATGGCCCTTTTGACCAGTTATCGTTTCTGGACCGTCCCGATTGTCCCGGTTCCGTTGTGTCATCATTTGGTCCATTTGGTCTGCAATGTGCCTTTAACGGAATGATTTGTCCAACCAAATTGAAGAAAATTTTAAGGGCTTGCACCTAGATTGTGAAGCGCGAGATTTTGGCGCTATTTGCTTGCTTTGCAGATCAGGTCGGGTAAAACGGTTTGCGGCAGTTTGCCATTGGTTTGGCCGGAGGAATTGATGAACAGGATATTACTGGCTGAAGATGATGCGGATATGCGCCAGTTTCTCACCAGGGCTCTGAAAAACGCCGGGTTCGACGTGGTTTCGTTTGACAATGGAAAATCGGCCTATGAGCGCCTGAGGGAGGAACCGTTCTCCCTGTTGCTGTCCGATATCGTGATGCCTGAAATGGATGGAATCGAACTGGCCAGGAGGGCCACCGAACTGGATCCGGACCTGAAGGTCATGTTCATTACCGGTTTTGCCGCGGTGGCGCTCAATCCCGACAGTGATGCCATAAAGGATGCGTCGGTGCTGTCAAAGCCGTTTCATCTAAATGACCTTGTAAACGAGGTGGAGCGTCTGCTGGCGGCTTGAGTCCGGGATGGGCAGGAACTGGTCAAGGGTCGGGTCCGTGACCGGGCCCGAGATTAGGCGGAACCGGAACTTTGCATCTGATCCCTGGTGGAATTTGGCGGTTTTTGTTTCCGGGGAAAAAATTCTTGTTGCAAAAAATGCCTGAGCATATATTTGAGGGGTAGTCCCCGCATGGGGATGGTGAAAGGATGGGCGTATAGCTCAGCGGGAGAGCACTACATTGACATTGTAGGGG
>WFPQ01000061.1 GCA_015487515.1 Hyphomicrobiales bacterium
GGGTATGCCAGGCTCTACCCTCACGCCCGGGTACACACCCTTGTTTTCCTGGGCTTTTTTATCACCACCTTCGAGGTGCCGGCTATTGCCATGCTTGGTTACTGGTTTCTGATCCAGTTGCTCGGCGGGTTGCCGGCCCTGGCCGCCGCCGGCGGCGGGGTGGCCTTCTGGGCCCATATCGGCGGATTTCTGGCCGGGCTGTTCCTGGTCGGTTCCTTTGTCAACCCGCAGTATTACCGGCAGCGGGCCTGACCACCGGCCGGGTGGAAGATATGGAAAACTGGCCCATCTTCGTTGCCACGGTCACGCTCCTGGTGCTGACTCCGGGACCGTCGGTGCTGCTGGCCCTGTCGCACGGCATCCGCTATGGACGCCTGAAGGCGCTCCAGACCATTGCCGGCAATGTCAGCGCCAACAGCATCCAGATCCTGCTGGCCTCGCTGGGCCTGGGCCTGCTGCTGAAAAACGCGCCTTTGCTGTTTCACGCGGTCAAATGGGTAGGGGTCGGTTATATCCTCCTCCGTATCTCATCACAGGGTAGCGTCGCTCACCCCGCCTGCCTGATCCACTCCAGGTCAGGTTGTTGATCTTTGAAATAGCAGTCCATGGCCTCCACCAAGATGGAGTATGTTGATTTCCCCTGCAGTCGGCAGGTCTGCCTGAGCGAAAGGATCCGCTCTACCCAACGGTTTCCTTTTTCGCTGTTGGTTCCCTGGCTGCGTTTACGCCAGAGCACACCAAAGCGGAGCATCCGTTCGGCATGGTTGTTCGTCGGGCCAACTCCTTCCTCATACAGGAAGGTAAACAGGGAGTCCATTTCCTGCTCGATATGGCGGACAAACGTCCCCGCCTCACTGTCGGAATCGCGATACAGTGCTATCAGACGGCAGAGCCGGGCATAAAATGATGACCATTCTGCCCGGGTCGGAGGATCCTTGGCCATCTTGCACAACCGCCGCAATTCTTTTGCGGCCCATGCTCCGCACCTGGCCAGTTCGGGATCCTTGCGCTCCGACAGCCCGACAGCCCGGCGTATCAGGTGGGGCAGGCAGGTCTGCCGCCCATGAACCCATTTGCGGTACAATCCATATCCATCGCTGATCAGGATACCCTCCCAGGAACCGATCAGCTCTTTGAAAGCTGCCTTGGAACGATTGGGATGGATCATGAAGAACGCTACCGCGGTACTGGCCATCACCCAGAGCCAGTTGAGCTTGCCCTTCTGTTTCCATGTGGTCTCATCCAGATGATTGACGTCCTGGCTTCTGGCCTTGTCCCTGATCTCTTCATAATGGGGCTGAATCGCGCAGGAGACACGGTCGATTATTTTCTGGATTGCGCCAAGGCTGATATGGACGCCAAGCACGGATTCACAGAATGTCTTGATGGTTTCCCGGCTGTTCCCGTCAATGCCGCCAAGTTCACCGACAAGGGCGGAGAACCTGGGGCCGAAACCGGTACTGAACTCGCCGGGCACATAGCCCTTGTTCACCTTGCCGCACGCCGTGCATCTGCCTCGGTACAGGATAAAGTGAATGACCGTCATGACGATCTGAGGCAGTTCAATGTGCTGGTGGGTGTAGTACGGCTTGAGATCCGAGAAGCTCGTGCAGCCACAGGAGCAGACAGAAGGCATGATATCCCGTGTCTCGGTGGGAGACATCAGTTTTTGCCGATATCCCTTGCGCGATTTTCTTTTGCGGTGGGATTTTTTCGGTTTCCTCTCTTTGTAGGGAGAATCCGACGAGGGCGGCTTGCTGGAGTTGGAGGAATCCTGGCCCAGTCTGGCCTCCAGTTCTTCCACCCGTTTTTTGAGCCGGTCGACTTCCTGGATCAAAGCAAACACCAGTTCCAGCACGGCCGGCGGTGTATTGGCCAGATCCTCTTCGGTAACCTTGAAACCTTTGGGCAGGAAATCTCTATCGAACACCTAACTGCTCCCGAAATTTTTTGGCCAGGGGATACAGAAAGACGGCCTTTACCGGCCGACTGTGCTGATGGGTGCGGTCGTACTTGCCTCTTCCTGTGGTATAGCCGACCATCTGCCAGTTGGCAGCCTTGTAACAGGTTCCCTGGAAACGGTTGGTTTCGACAAAGGTTTCCAGCAAAACAACAGGCTGGTTGTAGTACTGCTGCCAGTCCTGTTTGAGCATGCGTATATTGGCGGCCAGTACTTTGGAAGCCAGGTGATCGACCCTGATCCAGGGAAGAATAAGAAACCGGACATTGTTGACCACAGCAGCCAGGTTCTGCTGCCGGGTTTTCTCGTTCCAGCCGATGAAACGATCCCGGCTCTGAACCTTCCAGGCTGCGGAACCCCAGCCCAGGCAGGCCA
>WFPQ01000062.1 GCA_015487515.1 Hyphomicrobiales bacterium
GAATCAAGGATCAGGAATAATGAAAACCGGCCATTCATCCCTTCCCTGGTCAGAAAAACATGTTCCTGGCACCTTGCCCGGCCTTGTTCATGCCCGGTGAATTTTTTGCAATTCCAGGCAATTTGCTGATATGGTAAAGAAAATATCCGGGTCCGTTTCCCAAAGCCGAAAAGGGTGCAAAAATCCAAAACACGAAATCCGGGAATTTGGCCCCCCTCAACAGGATATTGCAGCAATGCCATGACACCAGAACCCGGGGGAGAAGCCATGAACATGCCAGAGCAGGACAAAGTCGGATGCGAAGCCACGGAAAGCCTGAATCAGTCCCCGTTTTTTGTCGGTTTCAACTCCTTTGACGACGACCCGCTATTATTGCACCTGTGCCGGCACTTGCCCGACAAGGTCATTTCGTCCCTGCACGACCTGGGAGAATGGACCGGATCGGAACAGGCGGCCGAACTTGCACGGCTGGCCAATACCGAAATTCCAAAACTTAAAACCCATGACCCCAAGGGCAACCGTCTTGACCTGGTGGAATTCCACCCGGCCTGGCATGCCCTGATGGCAAAAAGTATCGAGCATGGATTGCATTGTTCCGCCTGGGACGAAGACGAAAAAGAAAGGGGCCAGAGGAATTTTGTCCGCGCAGTACGCTATATCCTGATGGCGGCCACCGATTGCGGACACCTTTGTCCCATGACCATGACCAATGCCTCGGTGGGCGCCCTGAAATCGGCCCCGGATCTGCTGGCCCAGTGGCTGCCCGGGATCCTTTCCCGCCAGTACGACCCCGCTCAAAAACCCGCATCTCAAAAGACCGGCGTTCAGATTGGCATGGGCATGACCGAAAAACAGGGCGGGACCGATCTCAGGGCCAATATTTCCCTGGCCCGAAAAGACGGCAACAGGGGCTGGCGCATAAATGGCCACAAATGGTTCATGTCGGCCCCCATGGGAGACGCCTTTTTGATACTGGCCCACATCAAGGACCCGGACTCCCCCCGGGAGCAGCCCCTGAATGCAAAAGACCAGCCCTCATGCTTCCTGGTGCCGCGCCTGCTGCCCGATGGCAGCAGAAACGGACTGAATTTCCTGCGCCTCAAGGACAAGCTGGGCAATCGCTCCAACGCCTCCTCGGAAGTGGAATTCCACAACTCCCTGGCCAGTCTTGTCGGCGAAAGGGGCAGGGGGTTGAATGTAATACTAGAAATGGTGACCCTGACCCGGCTTGATTGCGCCACCGCCTCGGCCGGTTTGATGCGGGCCGCCCTGTCCGAGGCCGTCTTTCATTGCCGTCACCGCCTGGTTTTTGGCAAGAGGCTTGCCGACCAGCCCATCATGACCCGGGTGCTTGCAGACATGAGCCTGGATGTTGCGGCAGCCATTGCCCTTTCCCTGCGCCTGGCAAGATCATTCGATTTGGCTGCCTCTGATCCGCAGGAGGCGGCCTGGGCCAGGCTGATGACCCCGGCGACAAAGTACTGGATTTGCAAGAGCGCCCCGGTTCTGATCGGCGAGGCCATGGAATGCCTTGGGGGCAATGGCTATGTGGAAGAGGGCAACCTGGCCCGCCATTATCGCGAAGCTCCGGTCAATGCCATCTGGGAAGGCTCGGGAAATGTCATGTGTCTTGATGTCCTAAGGGTCCTGCACAAGAACCCGGACACCCTTGAAACCGTACTTGCCATGCTGGCCGCAAATCTGGGCGAATCGGGCCGCCGGATCACGGATGGGTTGCGCCAGGGCGCAAGGGATGCGGTTGCCGACGAGGGCATGGCCAGGATCTTTGCCGAACAACTGGCCCTTTGCGCCGCCGCCGCCGAACTTTCGGTATCGTTCGAACAACTGGCTGCCCCGTTCATGAAAACACGCCTGCAGGGAAACTGGCGTGCAACCTATGGCATGCTGGACGCCCGGTTTGACGCCCACCGGATTCTTGATTTTGTCTGCCCCCCAAAAAACCAGCCCGGTTCAGCATAATTTAACCATTTCTCCCGGTTTCCGTTGCCCGGTATCAGGGTTGTTTCTTGTTTTTTAATGATAATGGAAAAGGCTGGGCAGGATTGAAAATCAGGGAACCCTTACGGACACGGATTGACAGATGCCGGGAATTGCAACCGACAAGGCCGGATGGATAATAAGGGCACTGAGCGTTTTTCTTCCCACGCTTCTTCTGGCCGTGATTCTTGGTCAGCCCTGGTTTGAACCCAAATGGATGTTTCTTGATCCGCTGACCTCGGCCGAATTCGCCCCAAAATGCTGCCCGCCCTATTATGGTTTCATCTCGACCCTTGGCGTGATGTTGTGGACCATGACCGCGGCCATTGCCCTGTTTGTCGCCATCGTAATATTCATCAGCCGCAATAATCTGAACCTGTTGAATTTTGCCCTGACATCTGGAATTCTGAGTGGCTGGCTGGCCCTTGATGATGCATTTTTACTCCACGAAAAGGTCTTTCCCGCCCTTGGAGTGGCCCAGAACCTGGTAATGGGGATATATGTATTGCTGACGCTCCTGTATGTTGCGGCCAGCTGGAAAACCATTTTCAGGTTTGATTTCTGGATCCTGGTATTTGGCGGGGCAGCCTTTGCGGCCAGCCTGTTCATCGACATATATTTTTCCAGCCTCCTGCCCTACCTGGTCTATCTTGAAGACAGCGCCAAGTTCATCGGAATATTCTGCTGGATGTCGTTTCATGTGAGCGCCCTTGCCCGGGCCCTGGGCCGGCACCCGGCCGCCTCCGGCTGGTCCGGCCACGACACCACCTCGCCAGCCACGGGCGCCGGATCATGAATCATGGCAAAAAAACCATCCTGCTCCTGGGCAATTACCGCCCGGCCCTGAGCCTTGCCCGGTCCCTCAGGAAATCTGGCTACCGGGTCATCGTTGGTGGTGATGGCAGCGAAAGTTCCTGTAACCATTCCAATGCGGTTGCAAGAATCTGGCACCATTCATCCCTTGAAGGCGGGTTGGAGCGGTTCCGCGAAGAACTGTTGCAGTTTTTGCAGGGCAAGGAAGACTTTCGCACCGTTTTCCCGGTTTCGGAACAATATGTGCGCCTGTTTGCCGAACATGAAAAAAAATTCGATTTTGCCGAAGTCATAACCATGCCCGCAGAACTGGTAAAAAAATGCCTGGACAAAGGCTTCATGATGCAACTGGCCCTGGAAAACCGGGTTTCAACCTCTGCCTTTGCCCGTAGTCAAAACAGGTCCGAATTTGATCTGGCCATAAAAAAAATCGGCTTTCCCCTCATAGTGCGCCCCAGGGATTCTACCCGGCGCCTTGATGGCAAGAAGGCAATCTTTCTAAATGATGCCAGGGAACTGGAAAAACTGGAAAGTGATTTCCAGCCTGGAGATCGTGAACTGCTTTTGCAAAGGAAATTTGCCGGCAGGCGCCACAACATGTATTTTGCCGCCCACAAGGGCAGGCTGGTCCGGGCCCTGCACGTGGCCATAGAACGCACGGACTGCATCGATGGCACGGGACTGGCCGTAAGGGGAACAACCCTGCCGGCACAGGGAGAATTGCTTGAACAGAGCAAAAGACTGATCCGGGCCCTTGACTATTCCGGCATCGGCTGCGCCCAGTTTCTGGTCGATGAAAAGAACGGCACCAGCAGCTTTCTGGAAATAA
>WFPQ01000063.1 GCA_015487515.1 Hyphomicrobiales bacterium
GGATGACAACTGGCAGGGCTCAGGGGTGGATCAGAGGTCCAGTGCCAGGTTTTTGGAACTGGCGCCCTCCAATATCCCGGCGGCACTGGCGGCGCGGGTTTCAACGGTCTGCAACAATTCCCCGATGGATTTTTCCGGCAGGGGAGGGCTGAACAGGTATCCCTGGACTTCATCACAGCCAAAATCCCTCAGGATGTCCAGCTGGGCCTCGTTTTCGACCCCGTCGGCGGCGGTGGTCATGCCAAGGTTGGTGCCAAGGGAAATTATGGCCTTGACGATCTCGCGCTTTTCCCGGGAGCTATCGATCTTTGCAATCAGTTCACTGCTGATTATCAGCTTGTCGAAGGGAAAGGCGCCCAGGGTTCCAAGGGCCGAATTGCCTCCCCCCGATATGGCCATGGATATGTGAAGCCCCATGGAGCGCAGCTTTTTCATGACCCTCAGTTTTTCCGATGCGTTCTTCTTCAGCGCACCGTCATTTATCATGAGCTCGATCCGGTCGGGGTCGGTTCCGGTCGAGTTGAGCAATTCTTCGATTCTGTTTTCGACCCGGCGTGAAACCAGCTGGCCGGCCGAGATGCCGATACAGAGCCTTACGGACCTTGGCCAGTTCTTGGTGGTCAGGCAGGCGGTGCGCATGGCCCGGATGTCTATCCGGTTCAGGATGCCCATTTCCCGGGCCACCGGGGTAAAGTCTTCCGGCATTATCGTGCCCATCTTGGGGTGTTCCCAGCGCAACTGGCTGACGCAGCAGCTGACCCGGTTGCTCTGCAGTTCCAGGATCGGCTGATAGACATTGACAAACTGGTTGTTTTTCAGGGCATCGGTCAGGTCGGCTTCCAGTTCCTTGCGCTGCCGGACTTCAAGATCCATGTTCTTGGTGAAGAACTGGTAGCCGCAGCGCCCCCGTTTCTTGGCCCGGTAGAGGGCCATGTCGGCGTGTTTGACAAGGCTGGCGCCATCCTTGCCATCATCCGGGGCCATGGCTATGCCAATGCTGGTGCCGGCAACTATTTCGTACCCCTCGATCACGAGGGGCCGGGTCAGTTTTTCAAGGATTCTTTCGGCTATTTCCTGGGCACATTTCTTGTCTTTTATGGGCAGGGCCATGTACATGAATTCATCGCCGCCCATGCGGGCAACGGTTTCGTGCTGGCGCTTGCCATCGGTCATGCGGGCGGAGACCCGGCGCAGTACCTCGTCTCCGATGCCATGGCCATAGGTGTCGTTTATCTCCTTGAAATTGTCCAGGTCGAGGCAGAAAAGGGCCATTTTCTCGCCCCGGGCAATTCTTGATTCGGCCTTTTTCATTTCCTCGTTGAAATAGGTGCGGTTGGGCAGCTTGGTCAGGGAATCGTGGCGGGCAAGGTACTTGATGCGTTCTTCGTTGCGACGGCGTTCGGTAATGTCCTCGTGGGTGGAAACAAAACCGCCATCATCCATGGACTTGTGGGAAACGCGGATGAAGCGTCCGTCGGACAATTCAAAGACCTTGTTTTCCCGGCCCAGATCGTTGATGACCTCGTCATAGTTTTCCAATAGACCGGATTCTGTGGTTTCAACCACCATGCCGACACTCAGGCAGTGGGCCATTATGTCCTCGTAGGAAGTGCCGGGCCTGCAGAGGCAGTCCGGAAGTCCGTAAAGTTCCTGCCACTTGTCGTTGCAGATAACCAGCCGGTGATCGGCATCAAACATCACAAGTCCCTGAGCCATGTGCTGTACCGCGGCGGCAAATCTGAGATTTTGCAGCTTCAGTTCTTCGCTGCGCTGCTTGATCAGGGCTTCTCTCTCACGCTCTTCGCTGACATCGTGGATGACCCCGATCCAGCCGCCACCGGGCAGGGGGTTCTTGACCACGTAGATGGCGCGCCCGTTTTCCACCTCGGTAAATTTCTGCTCGGTATTGCGGGAAGTGACCAGGGCCATGCGATTGGCCAGGTGGGACTGGGCGGTCTCGCCTTCCGGAATAAGGCCGTTTTCAATTCTGTGGCGCATGATGTCGGTGAACCTGGTGCCTGGGCGGGTCAGTTCCTCGGGCAGTTCATATATGTTTGCATAGGTTCTGTTGCATACTATCAGCCGCTTGCTGCCATCAAAGACGCAAAGCCCCTGGGACATGGAATTGATCGCCTTGTCAAACCATTCGCTCTGGGCCTGCAGGCGTTTTTCATTTTCCTGGCTTTCCTTGCGCAGCCTGACGTCTTCGCTGATGTCCTCGTGGGATACTATCCAGCCTATTTCCCGATGGCGGGCAATCCGGGTCCTTATGGTCTTGTCCCCGATGATCTGTTCGAACTTGCTGGGATCCGCTCCCGGTTTCTGGTTGAGCAGGCGGGTTTTCAGGTTTTTGTAAAGCCCATCTATCGACCATCCGGGGCGTTGCCCGGCCGAAGTGGTATACTGGCAGACCTGATAAAGGGTGGTGCCGATGGTGGCCTGGTCCGGGGAAAGACCGTAAATGTCGAGAAAACGCTGGTTGAACAGCTTCAGCACGAAGTTTTCATCCCATACGGAAAAGCCGTAGGGCATGGACGAGGTCGCCGCAGACAACAAGCGCTTGTCATTGGCCGTTTCCAATGATTTGTGGTTTTGATTGCCCAAAACCCAACTCCTGCAACCAGCTCATTTGACCATGGTTTTTAGCAGAAGGCATTTAACAGGTATGAAATCCGTGGGATTTTACGGGGAATTAGCTTTTTATGCCTAACAAAGGGTTAACGGGAAATAATCATTATAAATCAGTTGTTTAACTGGCAGAATTGTTTCTGCTGGCATAGGTTTTAAGGCGCAGGGCATTCAGGCGTATGAAGCCCTGGGCATCATGGTGGTCGTAGGTGCCGGATCCTTCCTCGAAGGTTACCAGGTCTTCCGAATAGAGGGAAAAAGGCGAGGTTCTGGCCACCACCGAGACGGATCCCTTGTAGAGTTTGAGGGTAACTTCGCCGCTGACATGGGTCTGGGACCTGTCGATCAGGGCCTGCAGCATTTCCCGTTCGGGGGCGAACCAGAAGCCGTTATAAATGAGCCTGGCGTAGCGGGGCATGATCTCGTCCTTGAGGTGGGCTGCCTCCCGGTCAAGGGTTATGGATTCGATGCCGCGATGGGCGACAAGAAGTATGGTTCCTCCCGGGGTTTCGTAGACGCCGCGTGATTTCATGCCTATGAAGCGGTTTTCCACCAGGTCCAGCCGGCCGATGCCGTTCTCCCCTCCAAGAATATTGAGTTTTGTCAACAAATCAGCAGGGGAAAGCCTTTCCCCGTCTATTGAAACTGCATCACCCTTTTCAAAGCCGATTGTAACAATGGTGGGCTTGTCGGGGGCATCTTCGGGGGCAATGGTGCGCTGGTAGACATATTCGGGAGCGGCAATGGCCGGGTCTTCGAGAACCTTGCCTTCGGAAGAAGTGTGCAGCAAATTCGCATCCACCGAGAATGGCGCTTCTCCCTGCTTGTCCCTTGGCACCGGTATCTGGTTTTTCTGGGCAAATTCTATGAGCCTGGTGCGGCTCTGCAGATCCCATTCCCGCCAGGGGGCGATAACCCTTATGCCGGGATCAAGGGCATAACAGGAGAGTTCGAACCTGACCTGATCATTGCCCTTGCCGGTGGCCCCGTGGGATACGGCATCGGCCCCGGTCTGACGGGCAATCTCGACCAGGCGCTTTGAAATCAGGGGCCGGGCAATGGAAGTTCCAAGCAGGTAGACGCCTTCGTAAACCGCGTTGGCCCGAAACATGGGGAATACGAAATCACGCACGAATTCCTCGCGCAGGTCCTCGATGAATATTTCCCTGATACCCATCATTTCCGCCTTGGCCCGGGCCGGCTCCAGTTCTTCGCCCTGCCCCAGGTCGGCGGTGAAGGTCACGACTTCGCATTCATATTCGGTTTGCAGCCATTTGAGAATTATCGAAGTATCAAGCCCCCCCGAATAGGCCAGAACCACTTTGTTTACCTGTTTGTTCATTGCTTTACGGTTTCCGTCTGAATCATGAAAATTGGACAGTCATGTCGATGGCACATTATTGGAGCACTTTCATACATGCAAATGTTCCGGCCGGCGGGAGATTTTTTTACGTGGTTTTTCACTTGCCGATTTCAGTTGCCCGCAGGCGGCAAAGATATCCCTGCCCCTTGGAGTTCTGACCGGGGAGGCGTAACCGGCCCGGTTGACAATATCGGAGAATGTTTCAATTCGATCCCAGTCCGAGCATTCATAGGGCGAACCGGGCCATGGATTAAATGGAATCAGGTTGATTTTTGCCGGAATATTGGCCAGCAGGCGAACCAGTTCGCGGGCATCGGCATCGCTGTCATTCAGGCCCTTGAGCATTACATATTCGAAAGTGATGCGGCGGGCATTGGAAACCCCGGGATAATTTCGGCAGGCCTCGAGCAGTTCCCCGATCGGCCATTTCCTGTTGATCGGCACCAGTTCATTGCGCAGATCATCGTTCACCGCATGCAGGGAAATGGCCAGCATTACCCCGGTTTCATGGCCTATGGGTCTGATTCCTGGAACCACCCCGGAAGTGGACAGGGTTATGCGCCTTCTGGAAAGGGAGATGCCATCGCCATCGGCCATGAGCAAAAGGGCGTCCCTTACATTTTCAAAATTATAAAGGGGTTCTCCCATGCCCATCATGACGATGTTGGTTATGGCCCGTACGCCTGCTGCCGGTGTCATTCCGTTCCGCGGGCGCTGACCGCCGGGAAAATCTCCCAGCAATTGTCTTGCCATGAGCAATTGGGAGATGATTTCTCCGGCGCTGAGATTGCGCACAAGTTTCTGGGTTCCCGTGTGGCAGAAACTGCAATTCAGGGTGCAGCCGACCTGGGAGGAAACGCAAAGGGTTCCCCGACCCGGCTCCGGAA